>JAZDFP010000361.1:0-2085 GCA_043807745.1 Planctomycetota bacterium | reverse complement strand
AGTCGGCATTACTGAAAAATCATGATGGATGGACTGCCTGTCACTTGCATATACTAAAAAAACGGTAACTACTCAGCCTCAAAAGTGTAAGGTTTTATGATTTATTAAAAGAGGGGATGAATGGTTTTCCATTGAAGGCATCTTGAATTGCATCAATAACCGAGAGTGAGTTTTTTCGGAGAGTAGAGATATATCCACGAATACGGCAGAATAGTTCCGCGCCTTCGATCGTTCGCATCGTTCCCGACACCTTTTGTTTGACTTTAACCATACGAATATCTCTTTCGCCTTGGTTATTGTCAAAGGGGACATTAAAATCATACATAAAAGCCAGAGTCTCTTTTTTATAATTCTTCAAGCGATTGAGCAAATTTATCGGCGGCGACCGTTTGATTCTCCCTCGTTTACCGGATGCTTGCCTTTTTTCCGGTGGCGGATTCACAGAAAAGCCTTTTGCTATGATTTTGTCATAACGCTTCACAAACACGGCAATCTGGTTTGAACTGAGTTTTTCTACCCGCTTCTTTTTCACGGCAATTTCAACCGCATCTTTTATCTCAAGGAACAGGTTGGCCATATCTGTTGCCCAGGGTTGGCGGTATTGTTCCGTTATAAATTTTAATTCTCTCAAATGATGAGCATTACAGAGAGCATGTTGAAAATGATCATATTTGAAGTAGGGCTTCCAGTGGTCGTGAACAACTGTTCTTTTGAAACCGGGAAGAATGCTGATGGCATCCATGGCTTCTTTTCCGCGTTTTTTATGAATGCCATAATAGGTGAAAAGAGAAGTGCTAACAGAATGCAACCAGTGGAGTTTATTATTGACACGGAATCCGGTCTCGTCAACATTGATAACATCAGATTCTATTAAATGCTCTTTAATAGATTCCATAGAAGGCTGCAGATATTCGGATAAGTCGGAATTGGCTTTGAGAATAGCCGCCTCGGATATTGAACAGCCATAGAGATCGTTCAATATTTCACCGGTTCTTTGTAGGGGGACAAAATGGTAGTTATTGAAGTAACTCGCATGACTCTTGAGCCTGGAACCATACTGAACCGGTTGACTAACTTCTTCCGGAAATTTTCCCTTATTCCGCGTGCCACAATGCGGACATATTTTAATTTCAGATTGATGTTCCGTGACTTCTACTCTGATTACCGGGATTTCAAATAGTTGACGCTTTACACGGGTAATAGATTTTACATCCTTCAAAGAGGCATGACAGTTACCGCATTCGGTAACGGTGTGTACTTTTATTATATCGGGATTTTCTACCTGCCTCAATGTGGCTCCTTGATGGCCTTTTTGCCCACCATTCTGCCTTTCTCCGCTTTTCCTTAAACTGATACGATATGGCTTCTTTTTATAGCAATCGCTGGAGGACGGTTTGCTGCTGTTATCGCTATTCTTTGATAATTGGTCTTGTAAGCGCTGAATGGTCTCTGCCTGATCCTGGATATGCTTCGATAATGTCTGTACTATATTGATAAGTTCTGTGAATAATTTCTTGACCGAATCTTCGCCTTGTCTATAGGCAGATTCAATTGTTCCCGCATTTGGAACTTGAACTGTGATGATTGATTTTCCCGATTCCTCTCTATACATATGGTAATATAAATACCTGTTGCTAAAATAGCTAATATTATATTTTAATCATTTTTGACTTTTTTGTCTCCTCTCCTGTCTATTCTTGTCGTCATGGAGGTTAAAATAAATAACTTTTACCCAATTATGTGCCTGAGTAGTTACGAGAAAATAAACTTTCAATTAACGTGCTTTCACAGGGCGTACTTTACGCAATCATGTCACATTTCGCAATAACTATTTCAGTAAAAATTATCTAAAAATATGACCTGGTTCTCAGTTAAGTTTTTCTGACGAAATTATTGCGGCAATAAACGCAAAACGATTGTATTAATTTCCGGACGACTGGTGAGTCGGATATGTACTCGAAATAATTAAACGGAAAATTCGCAAAACGGCACCAGTATTTAAATGAATTAATCGAGCAGGTACGACCTTATATATCTACATCATTCTGCGGCGTCATTGAACAGATACCCGGCACTGCGGACGCT
>JAZDFP010000360.1:0-2481 GCA_043807745.1 Planctomycetota bacterium | reverse complement strand
GGTATAGCTACAGGATTACTGATATTTATGTTAGATATTATGTTTTTCGCCAAGCCTTTATTTTCAGGCGGTGGTAGCTGGGGCTGGGGTTTGTAGTAATTTATGCTCAAATTAAATCATATTGGTATCGTAGTTAAAAAGATAGAAGATGCCCTGCCGTTTTATCAGAAGGGGTTGGGACTAAATCCGCATGTGGCGGAGCGAAGCGGAGTCCCGTCCCTCACGGGATCCCGGCAGGGAACAACCGTCGGGGAAGAAGTGCCAGCAATGAAAGTCAAGACCGCCAAATTATCTCTGGAAAATACGGTCATAGAACTGATTGAACCGATGGAAGGAAACGAAACCGTATCTAAGTTTCTCCAGAATCGTGGGGAGGGGGTTCATCACTTATGCTTTGAAGTTGAGGATATCAAGAAGGCAATGGCAGATTTAACAACAAAAGGTTATAAACCGCTTTATCCTGAGCCAAAGATGGGGGCAGGCGGGCATTTGGTAAATTTCTTGAGTCCAAAAGATACGAGTGGGGTGTTAATAGAGATTGCGCAAAAAGTAGACAGTAGACAGTAGAGAATATATAATAATGACAAGTTCGGGGCGTAGCGCAGTCTGGCTTAGCGCGCTTGTTTGGGGTACAAGAGGTCTCCGGTTCAAATCCGGACGCCCCGATATATATAATTTTTTTTGCAGAGGTAGAAAAATTTATGAAAGGAGGTGAACTACAATGGCAGTTTCTGCTTATGTGTTTATTAATGTCAGGTCAGGTAATGCAATAAATGCGGTGGAAGATATCCGCAAGGTTCAAGGGGTAAAACAGGCACATCTAGTAACCGGTCTTCACGATATCATCGTCTATGTTGAGTCAGATGATGTTAATACACTCGGAAAAATGGTGGTGACTCAGATTCAAAAGGTTCCGGGTGTTGACCGGACAATTACCTGTTTGACCGTGCAGGGGTAAAAATTATATTTCACCGCAGACCTGCCCGTCCCGACGTAACATCGGGGCAGGCGGGGACGCAAAGGACACAGAGGAAAGATAGATTAATTCCCCAACCCGGACGAGTTCTCAGCGCTCTCTGCGGTGGATATCACGCCCGCGGATGGAACTTGCGGTGAATTTCTTTTAATCGCTCTTTATTGACGTGTGTATAAATCTGTGTTGTGGCGATATTGGAATGACCCAGCATCTCCTGGACATATCTCAAATCCGCCCCGCCTTCCAGTAAATGTGTTGCAAATGAGTGTCTGAGAATATGCGGGTGTAGTTTTTCCTTTATCCCAGACAATAAACCGTAGCGACGAATCATCTTCCAGAGCGTTTCCCGTCGCAAAGGTTTTCCTATCCGGTCAAGAAATAGGTTTTCACAGAGGTTTTTAACCCTGACCAGATTTTGCCTGACTTTGTCAAGATACAATTTTATATATTTAATAGCCACATCACTCAACGGGATAATCCTTTCCTTCTGTCCCTTGCCGATACATCGCAGGTAACCTGCCGGCGGGTTAATATCATTTACCCTGAGATTAACCACCTCGGATACCCTCGCTCCTGTCGCATACATCAATTCTAATATTGCCTTGTCGCGAATACCCAAAGGGCTTTTCATATCAGGCGCATCCAATAGTTTCTGGATAACAGGATATGTCAAGACATTAGGGATACGATGCCAGATTTTCGGTGTGTCTAATAATGTGGTAACATCTTTCTTTAACCTGCCTTCTGCGGTAAGAAATCGGAAGAGCATTCGGATAGAGGTTAAATATCTGGCGAGAGAAGAGAATGAAATTCCCCTCTTGCGGTAGTGGTCTATGAAATGGATAATATCATCCGCAGAAACACCTGCCGGTTCTTGTTTTACATAATTAGCAAACTTGGTCAAATCCTGCTTATATGCGGAAAGGGTGTTTTTCGCCAATCCGCATTCAACATTCAGATAAACGAGGAATTGTTTTATCTCGTCATTCATAATTATTCTTGTTCTTCTTGCCCCAAGAGAATACTCGGCTCTATCGGACAATATTTTCTCCGTTCGTAGTCACACTTTATCTCGCCTTCCGAAAGCACACGGTTTAAAATCCGCACCTCATCCAACTGGCCGTGCCAGAAGTGTGGAATCGCATTAGATACCCGTGGTATATCTTCTACGCCGAAATATAAAGGAAACTTCTGGTATTCTATATTATGTATCCGGTCTAAACAGGGTTTGAATTGACCAGATAAAGGAATTTCCCTGTCCGGTTTGCCGTTAATATAAAACTTTAGTTTCTCCCCGTCATAAGTCGGGGCAATATGCGACCACTGATTAATCGGCACAATACTGTCAGATACATAATAATCCTGTGGTTTAGGTCCGTAAAGATAACAACCGAGCCGGCCATCCGGCATAAGATAAAAAGTATAATTACCGGGCTTGGACAATATCGCCTCGTGATAGCCCGTATAAGTTATGGGGTAAACCCACGCTTCTATAGACATTTTAT
>JAZDFP010000359.1:0-3591 GCA_043807745.1 Planctomycetota bacterium | reverse complement strand
CCAATAAGCCCAAAACCGGTTATATCAGTGCAGGCATTGACGCCTATTTTTATCATTATTTCAGACGCAGTCTTATTCAACGTCGCCATTGATTTAACCAATCGTTTCATCAAATCATCCGATGCCTTGTCCATCGTGTTTGCCATCGTAATAATTCCGACACCTAATGGCTTGGTTAGTATCAGTATATCGCCGGTTTTGGCATTAGCATTAGTAATAATACGTTTAGGATGAATTAAGCCCGTTACTGACATACCGTATTTAATTTCGGGGTCAATTATACTATGTCCGCCGATGATAAGTGCACCGGCTTCTTTAATCTTTTCCGCACCGCCACGCAGTATTTCCGCTATGATATTGGGGTCCATCTTTTTAGCCGGGAAGCCGATGATATTCAATACCGTCAGCGGTTTACCGCCCATTGCATAAACGTCGCTTAACGAATTTGCGGCTACAATAGCGCCGTAATCATAAGGGTCGTCAACCACAGGCGTAAAGATATCAACTGTTTGGACTAAGGCAACATCATCAGTGATACGGTATACGCCGGCATCATCAAGTGTATCGCTACCTACGAGCATATTCGGGTCCTCAAATTTAGGCAATTGGCGCAAAACTTGCGCCAGATTCTTCGGAGACATCTTGCCCGCTCAGCCCATACAGGAACCTAATTTAGTCAAGCGTACTTTCTCAGTCATATACTTATTCCTTAATCGTAGATTCTTTTACAGCCTCTAAATTTCCCGCTAAAGGAGCAGCATCAAAGGTTAGTTTTATCTTATATGTAGCCTTGCCTGTTTCAGGTAATTTTAAGTCTTTGGGTATTAACCACGAATACCCGACAAGGCTTTTACCTCACCCGAATTTAGGTTTTACACCTTCTACCGGCTTACCTTTTTCATCTTCGATAACAACTTTTACCCGTTGCGCTTCCTCTTCTCCTTTTAAGAACCGAAAACTATAATTTTCCCCGTTGCATCCCATTATATTTTTACTAATAATGATTTCTTCACCTCGTTGATATTCAGTTTTCTTTAATTGCACCTCCATATTAAAAGGCGGTCCGAATTTTACTTCAGTCGTTTCATTGTTTTTAATAATGACAGGATTGCCATTTTGGCTGTATAACTGTAAGGTTTTACCGTTAGAATCGGTTAATGAAAATAAGGTTCTTGAAATATTATATGAACCAACCGGCAGTTTTAACTCAGTTGCGGTTGGTTTCCTGAAGTTAGTGTTGTTTTTAGATGCGGGCGAATATACCTCTAAATAATCTATCTTAGTGTTGAAATTAGTGAAATTAATATCGGGCTTTAATTGACCGAATGGCTTGGTATACGGTTCCCATTTAACTTCTGTTCCTGACTCATTCAGCTCGAATGAATACAGTTTATTTTTCAGGTTAATTACCGTGTTATATCTGATTTCATTATCTCTGGTAGCCTCTTCCAGTTTTATTAATATAGGGTCATTCATATCGTTATATATCCCGTTGCTGTTACCATCATATAAAATGAACTGGTAAGGTTCATTATCAATATTTACTTTTCCAAGGTAATATGAGATTACCTTATATGTAAAAAGTAACTTTTCATCGCCCTCTCGTTTTTGTAGCGCATTGAATAGGATTTTGCACGGGTAATCTTTTCTGCTTTTATATTCTATGGACAAGGAAAATGCAGATTCCTTGCTATTCTTATTTTTTTGATTGGGACATAATTGAATCGGTTTTTCATCACTCAAGTCTTCATTATTATTCGTATCTACCCAAAGCAGGTCATATTCATTAAGTGATGAATCAGATTTATCGAGAACAGCGTTAATTATAGTATCTTCGCCTTGTCCCAGATTTATTTTGCCGTAAAGCGGTTTCTTTGAGTTGTAATTTGCGTCCTTAATTGATGAGTCAGGGGCTTTTTCAGTAAAATAACCGAATTGAGTACGAGGATTAAACAATTCCGTATACTTTTGGATGTTATCTTCGTTATCAATGTATTGTAGTTTAATAATTTGCGGCTCCGGGCTGATTTTAAATACTTCGCCCTGAGATTGACAATTAAGCGCTAGGCAAACAGGTATGAATAAAAACCATAATTTTCTCATAAAACTTCCTTGAAGATTTTAATTATTTCATCTTCCTCGCCATCCAGAATAGTGCGCAGGTCGAGTAAAACATTATTATCTTTCAAACGAGTGAAAACAGGTATTTCCCGTTCCCTGAGTTTTTCTGCTAATTTTTGAGATGAGATTGTTTTAGATTTCAGCGCAATGGCTTTGGTGGGTATGTCATACCCGGACAAAGAACCGCTTCCTGTCTGTGAAAACTCGTCAATTATTTTGATATCCAGATTGGGTATTTGAGCCAGTTTATTTACCAGATTATCCGCCCGCGCTTGCAGGGTCTTTATATCAAGCGTCAGCATATGAAGGGTGGGATTTGACTGGAATATCCGGTCCTTATCGCGGAATAACTTCAAAGTTTCCTCCAATGCGATTAATGTCAGCTTGCAGACCCGGAAAGCCCGATAGAGCGGATTTTTCCTGATTAGTTCAATATATTTCTTCTTGCCGATAATAATACCGGCTTGAGGTCCGCCCATTAATTTATCAGCGCTGAAGCAAATTACATCCGCGCCTGCTTTGATACTATCAGATACCAATGGTTCTTCCGGCAATCCATAAGGAGTCAGGTCAATTAATGCGCCCGAACCGATGTCATCTATTACCGGCAATTTGTGCTTATGGCCCAATTTAACCAATTCATCAATAGGCACGGTGGAAGTAAAGCCGATTATTCTATAATTACTGGCGTGAACTTTCAGGATTGCGCCGGTTTCGGAATTGATAGCTTTTTCATAATCCTTAAGATGGGTTCGGTTGGTTGTGCCTACACCTTTCAGTTTAGCCATGCTGATTTCCATAATATCAGGAATACGGAAAGAACCGCCTATTTCCACCATTTGACCGCGCGAGCAGATTACTTGTTTACCTTTAGCCAGAGCATTAAGGATAAGGACGGTGGCTGCGGCGTTATTATTCACGACTGTTGCGGCTTCGGCGCCGGTAACCTCACATATTAGTTCGTCAATATTCTTATCGCGGTCTTTTCGTAAACCACTCTTGAGGTCGATTGCTAAACGTGTGCAACCTTTCAAGTGTTTATATAATGATTCCAGACTTTGAGAGGGCAAAACCGCCCGTCCCAAACCCGTGTGCAAAACAATTCCTGTAGCGTTGATTGATTTACGAAATTGAGGCATTACTTTATTATGCACCTCATTTTCTATTTGGGAGAAAATTTCATCCTTATCAGGTACCATGAAATTATCAACTCCTGATTTATCCGATGCCTTGATTTTATTACGAAGTGTCTCCAGAACGTTACGAGTTACTTCCACAATCATAGAACGGGGATAAGAAGATAATAGGGCAGTAGTTTTATTAAACTGAAGCATCTCTTCAGTGGACGGTATTTCCCTTAAGATAGATTTCTTCTGTTCAGATACAGCGGTTTTTTTCATAATGCTAACAAGGGATAAACCGGAATTCTTATTATTGAACGTATTACCGCAAACAAATTGTTCGTTGATG
>JAZDFP010000358.1:0-2689 GCA_043807745.1 Planctomycetota bacterium | reverse complement strand
TCCTCTATCCCTTTTAGCAATTCTGCGCCGGTTTCCGGGCTTATGGCTAATTCAATCCCTTTTTTGAGCAGGAATTCAATATCAAAAACATCCCTGATTTCCTTCCGGTCTAAAAACGCCTGTATTTTCGACTGCATCATCTCTTTTAACGAAACCACCTTCAGGATAACCTGTGTATTGGCATACCGGCTGTAGGCAATCGCCTGTTCAGTCGCTATTTTGCGGGTTTCTTTCCGGATTTCTATCTTCAAACTGCGCGGATAAGCGCGTGATTTCAATTCAAAAAGCATCGTATAAAATTTACTTGCAGAATCCTTGAGCGTATAATACTGCGCCAAATACTTTTTCAGCCCGTTAAAGAATCCGGATTTGTCAATCTCTTTAATAACCCAGAAGTCCAGGTCAAGTGAAAACCGGTTCAGACCGAAACATAATCTCATCATCGTCCCGCCGCCGAAGGCAAGCGGGGCAAGAAACCGACCGCTGTTCAGCCGGTCCAGAACCTCCAGCTCAAATTGTTCCTGTTTGATTAAATCTTGCATATTCTTTATGTAAGCGGATTAATCCGATTTATCTGATAAGTATCCGTTTTAATCTGTTTAATTAGTTTACCATTTTCATAATAATATTTTTGGTTTTCTCAGGATAAACCTTGATGATTTTCTTAATCCTGTTTTTATCGAGTTTGCCTAAATCAAGCGAACTGGTGTCAAACTTGTATTTGCCGAGCGAATAAAGATAAACCGCATCGACCATCGCCTTTTCCGGCGTAGCGATAAAAATATTGTCCTGTTTTATGAAATCGAAGTAAAACTGTTTTTTAAGTTTATAGAAATTAAATGAAACGCCCTTGATATCAAATTTAATTGAACGTTTGACTGCGGCGCTTTCCCAGAAATCACGCTGGACCTGGGTGGTTATCTCGTAATATGACAGGGCGCTCATAAAAGAGATATAAGACGGCACCTGCAGCAGGTTGGCAATCCTTAAAAACTCATCCCGTGATAAATTTTGCCATCCCTGGGCCAGGACATAAAAATTACGCTTCAGGCGGATGAAAATGCCGCTTTTGGCATAACGGGTGCAGAGCACCTTAGCCGAGGCGGGCTTGGTATCAAGCAATTCGGCCACGTCTTCCGGGCTGAAGTATAATTTCGCCTGTAACAATTGCAATTCAACGTATTTCATACTAAGTATAGATAATTAACAATAATGTTAATTATATACATCTAATACAAAAAGTCAAGAAAAATATATTCGGTAAACAGATTTAACGGATTAACCGGAATATGATTTCTATCTGTTTAATCCGCTCAATCCGTTTACATATTCTATAATTAGTGGGATAGCCTTTTCTTAAATTACACTGATTTAATCCGTGAAATCTGTGGCAAAATATAATTTCTATCTACTTAATCCGTTTACATATCCCTGGTTTCCATTTGAACTCTTGAACTATTAAACTTTTGAACTTATTAAGTCTGCCTTTCCGTAGGGGGTATCTATAGTCGTTCTCTTGGGACACATTCAATCCCTTACATCCCGTTATATTATTGCCCTGCAAGACGCTATTTTCCTGAATTAAATATTAATTCCGTGTCCGCTTCCATCCTACCATTTCCCATCCCTCCTACGCTCTGTGAGCTTCGGAAGGGCAAGCCTACCATTTCCGCTTTTGGATGTTTACACTACTTTTATTTTTTTCCTTCGTTTTGTAGTGTATGGTCCAGATTCTTTATTTCTTTACTTAGAATCGGGATTTATGATTGTTTTCCAATAATCTCCAGCACCTCTTTTTGTTCTATTTTCTTGAGCCCCCGGATAATCTTTTTCTGCCATTTCTGCGGGATACCATCAAATACCTTTTTGATAACACCTTTGTCGCCCTTGTCAATCAATGCCTGTAAGATAATCCGGGCGGTTTCAATGTCTTTAGACGCCTTGTCTTTTTGGGTGCGTCTCTGGGATATTATCAATTTATGGAGGGCAAAATTCGCCGGATGAGGTAAAGTAATCCGCACACCTTCCACATTTAGATGAGATGAATAAGATTATCCGTAAGGAAATTAAGGAACCGTAACGGCTGGGCATTCACGCCTAATTGCGGTAAGGGATAGGGCTTGTCCAACCCCTTGCCTTGTTCCGGGACCAGGAATTCTATGAATAAATCAGGATGAATTAATCTGATATATCCCTTACTGCCCATAAAATCAGTTGTAAAACCCTGTCCGCTTAATAGTGACGGGATATCGACTTTGGCAGATAATTTTAACGGGGGCGATACAAGGAAATCAATGTCCCTTGTTCTTATAGACGGGGTATAATCCGGGCTGTTAAAATACTGTTCATAAAAATGAGCGCACCAACTGCCGACTATTATTAAATGGGACAACACCTTTTCTTCAGCCAGTTTCTTTAATACGCTCAGGCAAAGATTATACTGATTCTTTTCCACGGAGCGCCTTTCTCAGGAATTTTATCTGATTTTTTACCTGCAGTAACAATTTCTTGTATTGGATGAGTTTCTTTTTCTGTTCCAGGTAGGCTTTCTTTATTTCAGGAGAGACAACGCCCTTGTAAACAAACTTCACCCGCCGACCTTGCCTTTTGGCTATGTAGTAATAATATCGCTTGCCTATTTTCTTGCGGACAAGAACACCTTTGACTTTTTCTATTTCCTGACGATAGC
>JAZDFP010000357.1:0-2226 GCA_043807745.1 Planctomycetota bacterium | reverse complement strand
ATGTTTAAACCTCTGATGAGCCCCTGTCACATTTCTAAATATCTTTATCAGAACCGTTTCTGATTTTATTATGTTAGCTTCCGTTTCCTAAGTTATGCGCTCATTAATTTTGGTCATTTTGGGTGTGATATTCTTTTCTTGTGGTAACGCCTATTCTAACTCTATTCTCTTATTCTAACAAGGAATTATAAAATCTAAGAGTTTGCGGATTTGGAAAGTTTCTTCCTAAACCTATACACCCTCGAATCAAAGATAATATCGCTATGGATTACGGGTTGCTTCAGAGTTATGCCCTCAAAGCTGGTACACCTGCTTAAAGCCACGTATGTCTGGCCGTGGGAAAATGCTCCGTCACCTAAATCTATAATAACTTTGTTAAAATTCTGCCCCTGGCTCTTGTGTATGGTCACTGCCCAGGCCAGCCTTATAGGATACTGTTCAAAACCGCCAATCACTTCCTCCTCAATTTTATTCTCCATAGAATTAAACACGTATTCGATCTTCTCCCACTTATCCTTGGCTACCTCATACATATTACTATTGATATTTACTCTTATAAAGTCATCATTTAAGGCAACGACCTCCGCCAGTGTGCCATTAACCCATCTGCGACTGGCGTCATTCTTTGTCATCATTACCTGAGCACCCTTCTTTAGCCTTAAAACAACATCCGCGGGGAAAGTCTTCCTGTCTACGTTAAACTCGCCCCATATCCTAGCTTCATAACGATATTCTGGCTCCCTTATTCTAGCCAGGCAACGGCTATTTATCATATCCGCCTGTTTATTAGTTGATGTAAGTGTAATCACTCCTCCGCCGTCATGCGTGATATCGCTGTCCACTCTCGTATTCAGTGTATTAAGATCAGCATCATCGATCTGCTTAACCCTAACCCTATTCAAGAGATTTATAAAATCAGTCTGGTGCTGGCGGTATATCTTGGTCAGCTCGATATGCTCGAAATCAGCTTCTTTCATGACCTCTGCGCTGAAGAAATATGGGCTCTTATACAACTTTCCCATAACACTCTGCATGTCTTTATCCACAACAGGTGCCAGCTGGAACAAATCACCGAATAACACGACCTGTGCTCCTCCAAATGGAATGTTACTTTCCCTGCTTATGCGCAAGGAATGATCTATGCCGTCCAGCAGGTCGGCCCTGACCATCGAGGCCTCATCTATTATGATCGCATCAACCTTTTTGATTATCGCTGACTTAATCCGCCTGATGTTTTCTTTAATGACCAGCCTCGGTGGAAACCTGAAGAACGAGTGTATGGTCTGGCCCCTTGCCTTTATCGCCGCCACACCCGTAGGTGCTAAGACAACCACATTCTTGTTAGTCTTGCTTTTGAAGTAGTGAAGCAGTGTTGATTTACCTGTACCCGCATTACCCGTGATGAAAACATTCTTATCCGTGTACTCGATTAAATTACAGGCATTCTGGAACTCCTCATTCAAATCAAAATCTTCGGGAATCTCAATGCTTGTTTCGAGGATTGATTGTCTGTTATTCATACTTTTTTATAAAATTAATCTTTTTTGGGGACTTTGGGGACGCTCCACCTAGCTTTGCTAGGTGCTACTGGGTAGAATAGTTGACTACACCAGACTGTCCGATTTGCTAGGAAGAATGTCCCTCAATTCAAATTTCCTTAGGAATTAACCATCTTGTAAAAAGGGCATTCCAGGCAGGTAAGGAAATGTCTTTTGCACCTGGGTTCATACCCTCCAAAGAAATGAAAACATTCCCTTCCCGAGTCTGTTATATAAGCTGGGCATCTTCTAGCTTGTTCTATTGGTTCATTCCAAAATTCCCAACAATTCTTAGTATTATTATACATATCTATCCACTTTCGGTTTTTCTAGACCATTTCTCTCTATCTATTTACTCTGCTTTGACTTTCTCCAGAACTGTCCCCGTAGGGGCACTTCCGTCAAAAGTTATTGCACTACAAATGTTCATCTGGAACCGATCTCAAAAAATTCTTATTATCTGTGGATTTACCTTTTAAAGTATAGATCGCTAAACCGCCGATAATAAAAGTTATTATATGTGATACCAATAAACATCGGAGAGTTGTTGTGGTGGGGTCAAGCCACCAAAAAACCCAAATTAAACTAATAATTATCCCCATCAGCCAAGCAACTTTTAATTGTTTTTTATTCATACTCACCTCAATCTTATTTCTCTAAAGTTCTAATCTCCCAACTTTGCTTTATG
>JAZDFP010000356.1:0-6405 GCA_043807745.1 Planctomycetota bacterium | reverse complement strand
AATAATAATTGTTTTGCCGTAATAGATGTCTTCCTCAGTTTTTACGCCAACAACATGGTCGCCTTCAGCAATTATCTCACTAACCATTCCTTCTTTCAAAGTCAGGTTATCTTGTTTCTCTAACATCTTTCGCATATAAAGATGATAATCATTCTTATCACACTGGGCGCGGGGGGATTGGACAGCCGGACCTTTGCCTGTATTAAGAATACGGAATTGGATACCAGAATAATCAGTGGCACGTGCCATCTCACCACCTAGGGCGTCAATCTCACGAACTAATTGGCCCTTGGCTAAACCACCGATTGCGGGATTACAGGACATCTGGGCGATAGAATCAAAAGATATTGTCAGGAGCAATGTTGAACAGCCCATTCGTGCCGAGACCAGAGCGGCTTCTATACCAGCGTGTCCGGCACCAACGACGATAATGTCATACATAATACATAGGAATGGAAGAACGAAGGAACTGAAGAACAGTTCTTTCGTTTTTTAGTCCTTCAGTTTTTTAGTAAGATATTCCGCAATCTGAACTGCATTAAGTGCGGCGCCTTTACGCAGGTTGTCTGATACCACCCAGAGATTCAGCCCGTTCTTGATGGTCGGGTCTTTGCGAATCCTGCCTACATACACATCATCTTTGCCTGCAACCTCTATCGGCATTGGATAGATACCCTTTTGCGGGTCATCTATTAACTGAATGCCTTTTACATTACTTAATAATCTTCTAACTGTAGCAACTGATACGGGTTTGGCTGTCTCAATGTTAACCGATTCGCTATGCCCGCAATAGACCGGAATCCGCACACAGGTAGTTGTTATTTTTATAGAATAATCATCAAGTATTTTGTGAGTCTCATTTATCATCTTCGTTTCTTCACCGGTATAATCATCCGAGCCGAAAGAATCTATTTGTGGGATAGCATTGAAGGCGAAGCAATTTCGGAGTACGGATTGCTGATTGTGGAATAGTATCTGTCTTGTCTGTTTTTCCATCTCTTGTACTGCCTTTAATCCGGCTCCGGATACTGATTGATAAGTGGATACCACGACCCTTTTTACTTTCGCATAATCGTTGAGAGGTTTTAGAATCATTGCCAGAGGAACGGTTGAGCAATTGGGACTGGCAATAATCATGGGAAGAGATGAAAGATGAGAGATGAGAGATGAGAGTTTTTGGTTATTATCTTTTATCTTTTTTCTTTCATCTATTATCTTTTCTTTGATTACCTGCAGGTTGATTTCAGGAATAACCAGAGGCACATTCTTATCCATCCTGAAGGCGCTGGATTTGTCAATTACTACTGCTCCGCTCTTTACTGCCACCGGCGCCCATTTCCTGCTGATTGCACTATCTACTGCAAAAAAGGCGATATCTATACCATTAAACGAATCACTTTTTATCTCTTGAACTTTGAACCTTGAACTTTTGAACTTTATGGACTTCCCGGCTGACCCTGCAGATGCAAATAATTTTAATTCTTTGACAGGGAATTTACGCTCTGAAAGTATTTTTATGGTCTCTAATCCGACCATCCCTGTGGCTCCGACAACGGCTACATTATATTTACGCATAGTAACTTTATTCTACCACAAAGACATTCACCCCGCACATAAATGTTATCATTATATCTTATCATTTGCCGGGGTTTCGTCAACATTTATGTGCGGGGCAAGAAGAATACAAAGAAAATGACATAAATGACAAATCACCAGAATATTATTTGTGATTTTCGCAATTATTAGTTAAATTAATGTTTGTTTTTTACAAAATAAGCAAAAAACATCTTATACGGTATATCTTTTGGTCTCAAACTGTATGTCTTTTGGTCTTAAACCGTATGTCTTTTGGTCTTAAACTGTATATCCTATTGAGAAGGACTGTATATCTTATACCGATATAAGGGGTATCTTATGGCGTTGATAGGGGTATCCCCTGCCAGTAGGGGTGGGGGGTATTTGCCTATTGTGTTGTAATAAAGTTAATAGGTTACAAATACTTTAACTCCATATAGAATAATAAGATAGAATTAAACTACTTAGAGAAAATTGTTTCCGAAGAGGTCAAAATATAAGGATTTAGAACCTTTAAAAGGTTATAAATGTGCTCATTTTGCCCCTTTCATAGGTGCATTTCCAGAGGGATAGACCACGATTTTTTCCCCTATTAACCGATAGAAACTGTCGCTGAAGATGCATTCGTTTTACTATCCTTGCCAGAATGCCCCGCCCGGAAGGGCGGGGATGAATGGCCAGCGGGGTTCAAGGGGATGCAATCCCCTTGAGCAGTCTTTAAAATGCCCCGTGCGGAAGCACGGGGTACTTTACTAACCAGACATATGATAATCTCTTGGAGGCTGTATCTACTCGTATCACCTTTACTCAACATTAGGAAAATGGACTATCTGAGGTTCTCTATTTAGGATTTTAGCGCCTTTTTCAGAACCCACTGTTGTTGCTACTTGTTTATAATAGTTGTTACATAGTTTCAAAAATTCTATGTCTAATGATGTCTTAGCCTTGCCATAATCAGAATTTGTTTGGAATAGTTTCTCTCTTTCAATATAATATTCTCCTTGTTTGGCTGTATCCGTAGGTTTGTTCTTTCCCAGATAGTAATCCATAATATTTTTGTCATAGGTTGTTTCCATTCTTTTTTTAAGGTCGGTATAATCCTTAACATATTGCTCGGCAATAGGTTTAAGATTATCCTTCTGTTCGGCTGATGCCTTTGTATGCCCTAACCAATCATCTAATATATATTTACTTGCCTCACTTTGGTCCTTGATGTTTTCATTACTAAATGACCACACAGTTGTTATTTGAGATGCGAAATCGTCCAGTGGTATACCCATATCCATACCAATATTGTCATCTCCGGATATTTCTGCTAATGCCTTTTTTTGTTCCTCGGTAAATATCGACAATTCTTTGGTTATCGAGTTTATGGCTTCAATATTCTGAAGACGTGCAATTATTTCTTCAGTAGAATTCTGGGCGCCCTGGGTAATCTTTTTATCAAATTCAGCCAATCTGGTAAGGGCCGATTCATATTGCGTCATCTGCTCCTGGCTAAGGGGTTTACCTAATTCTTCAAGCATACCCGCTAACAGATTAACTGCGAATTGTCTTGTTTCCGGTAATAATAAAATGTTGTCATCATTTTTCATCATTGCTTCCATTTCTGGTCCGAGTTCACTCATTATCTTCATCATTTCACCCATTTGTCCTATCATCTCAGGAGTAAAATCAATTGAATCGTCTTCTCCCTTTTTCCCTTTTTGCGCTTTAGCCATTTGGACGCTTATTTTCCCTATTTTCTTCATCTTTAGAATGCGTTCATCAACAGATGTGCCGGTTGATAAAGCTTCAAGAAACTTTTCTGTTTGAGATTTTGTGGGTGCAGTGGCAGTTATCGGAGGTTCTGTAGCCGTGGCTGATACTTGTGAAGCAGTAGAAAGAGAGTTTTTAATTAATAGTAGCTCGCTATTGAGGTTTGAAACTTTCGCCATGAGCTGTTTGTTTTCCGATGTAATACTATCAATCTGGTTTTTAGTCTGCTGGAGTTCATCTTTGGTATTTCTGAAAGTCTTTTCTTTCTGCCAGAATTTATTAAATGTTATCGCCAGAACAACAATAAATGCCAGATTAAGAACGATACTACCTATTAAAAATACTTTTTTCATAATCATCTCCTCGCTATCTGATAGTTATAAAGTTATTATTACTTCTTTAAATCAGATCTCACGTTATTTACTTCCGGGGTCTGACTAAGTTGTTGCGTTAAACGGTTTAATATTTTTTGCGGGTCAAAACCGGCTGTCGTTATATTATCTAAAAATTGTTCTATTACCTTCTCTTCAGCCAAAGCCTGTTTCTTTATATTGCCGGCACTTTGGTGAGTAACAAAAGACCCTTTACCCCAGCGTGTTTTTATTAACCCCATATGTTCTAACTCAAGATAAGCTTTAGCTATTGTCAAAGGCGCTATCCCTAATTTTTCAGCCATCTCCCTGATAGAAGGTAATGGTTCGTCTTCTTTCCAAATATTAGAAGTTATCGCTAATTTCACCTGATTGATAATCTGCCGATAGGGCGGTAACCCGCTTTTAGAGTCAATTGTAATCTGAAAATTATTATTCTTCATATTTTATTCTGTGGCTGGTTAAATAAAGGTAGTATATTTTGGGGAAATTCCGCTGGAAGCGTACCGGTAACTCCATAACTATAAATCACTGCACGATAAATTTCGTTCATTGTTGATTGAAACAATATAATAAAAGGAGCACACAATATTGCTAACCCTACCCCTGCACCACCACCAATAAATAAGCCTACTGTGCTACCAAACAGATACCCAATTAAAGCACCGATGAACAGACAGATAAAAAGAATGACAATGAATAATAACGAGAAAAAACCGCCTAATCCAATCATTCCGATTATTTGTTCACCCCATACATTTCTGAAGATACTTAACGAACGTTTTAATGCCTTTTTAACATTAGTTTCTTCAAAAACCAGGACCGGCACCATAAAATAAGTAGCAATTGTCCATGTAGCACCAAAAATTCGAGTAATTATTTTGCCTATCAGTCCTTTTGTATAGTTTTCAATTATATTAAGGATAACACCGACAGTAGCAGAAACCAATGCCCAGATGAATAATGCTCCAATACGACTTCTGGCTCCTTTAATCCCAATCCAAAATCCTGCTGGTTTTCCTTCAAGATGATTTAGCACACAGTGAACAAGGGCACTATTAAAGAAAAACATAATAAAATAACTCATTAAATAGATAATGAAAACCCATAAATATGACAAAGGGCCGTTAAAAATACCTAATAAAGAATTCAATCTTGCTTGTTCTTGATTGACTAAAAAACCGTGATAAAGATAAAACCCCAGTGGCACCAAAAAACTCGCTATTATTAAGATACCAACAACAGTTGAAACGATAGGGAAAAGAATAAGAAACTTATCTTTTCTCAATATTTTCCAACTCGCCTTTGCTATTTCAAAACTTCTTTTTAATTTACCCATATTATACTCCTTTCTTCATATAAAATATTTAACTTACGGTTTTAGTTGGAAACTGTAATTAACTGTATTATATCAGTATAACAGTATTTGTCAAGAAAATATATAAGATTTCCTGAAAATATTTTAAGAATGTTATCTGTCGTCCGTCCCTTGATTAATGCTGATTATAGACTGTTTTTATGTTGGCAATAAAAATATTTAGCAGAAAAATAAAAATATTTCCTATGAAATTGGGGACAGAATGTTTATTACTACAAAGGTATAAAGGACACAAAGTTATTTCGTCCCTATTACTTCTTCCTCTTTATGCGCTTTGTGGTGAATTATCATAATTTATTTCCCCATCAGCCACCAATTGAACCAGACAATAACAATCATCGGGATGATAAATAACAGGAAAAATATGGCTGATTTGTTGTTGTTCCTAATTAAACGATATGTCAGAAATACTGAATATAGTAATCCAATAATCATTATGGGAACAAGTATCAGAATCAACGGGTTAATAGCATTTGGGTTTAATATTAAGCGGTCAGACCAATTGGCACTGTTTGGGCCGATAATCGGTTTGGGCACATAGCCGGCGGTGCCGAAAAGATTCCATGAAAGTCCGAAGGGGTCTGATATTAGAGAGATTATTTCCTGACCGCGCATATTCATCAATTTGAAAGTGTTGGCAATATGATTGAATAATGCCACAGGCAAAAATACATAGGCAATAATATTTACATTGAGACGGGTAACAAAAGATAACAGGAAAAATAGAACAGTAAACGTTACAATCAAACAAGTCATCAACAATAATTGGGTAAGAGGTTCAGAGGCATCAAAAACTGCCCGCGACCAATCCAGAATGTTGAAATGAATATTGCTGATGTTCAAAGCGCCGAATACGGATAATGCCAGTATGGTGATAATTATGAACACCTCGCTCAAATGCAATGGGTTTTGCTTAAACATATCTTTAGCCGGCAGACGCAGATTTATGGCAATATTATCGTTCGGGCAGGTTTTGATACATTCGGTGCAGTATATGCAATAGAGATTATTTTTAATATTGGCAGGATATTCAAATACCGGACAGCCGATTCCATTTTGGTTGCCCCTGATGCAATCCTTGGTTTTGCAATTCTGGCAGACATTTTTGTTATTGCTTCTTAATTCTAATGGAGCAAAGAGTCCGTATAATCCGCAGATTGCTCCGACCGGACAACCGTAGCGGCAGAATGATTTGCGATGAAAGAATATTGCCGAAATAAAGGTAACGCCAAAGGTAATCATCGCCAGATACGCAATTGACCTTGCTTTATCAGTCATTCCGATGCTGTATTCCAGCCAGATTATCAGTATAAAGAAGAATAT
>JAZDFP010000355.1:0-5609 GCA_043807745.1 Planctomycetota bacterium | reverse complement strand
TGTTACCGTCAGATTAGAACCAGATAAAACCAGCGTCCGTCCGATTATCCAAAACCTGGCTGGTGACAAGATTCCTAAACAATTTATATTACCGATAGAAGACACGCTTAAAACCACGGTTCTTTCCGGACCGATTGCCGGTTATTCCCTGATTTATATGAGGATTACCATTACCGGCGGAGCATATCAACAGTTGAAATCGTCTGAAACAGCCTTTAGCGCCGCCGCATCACTGGCTTTCAATGACGCCCTCAAGAAAAACAAGAGCATCATCCTGGAACCCATTATGAAATTTGAAATTATTACGCCTGAAAAGAATCTGGGAGACATTATCAACGACCTGAACAAACGCCGCGGCATAATAGAAGCCATAGACTCATTAGGCCAAATGCGGCGGATTCACGGAAAGATACCCATTGCCGAAACCTTCGGATATGCATCCGCAATGCGCTCGCTCACCAGCGGATTAGGCTCATACTCATTAGAACCGGCAGACTATCAACCACGTTAGAAAATACAATTTCACCACAAAGAACACAAAGTATTTTTCTCTCTGTGTTAATCTGTGTTTATCTGTGGTTCACTATTTATCCTGAATTATCCGCATCATATTTTTAATCTGTGTAATCTGCCTGCCCGCCGAAGTCCCCGTGGGACGTAGGAGGGTGGCTACCCCCTCAACACAATCACACTAAATCTACTATCATACAACGCCGGGGCGAGCAGGGTAACCCTGACTGAACCGTATATATTCAGGGCTATTATTTGAATCTCACCGCTCCTTTGATTGGTCGGATAGAATCCCAAAATTTGTCCATTGACTAAATCAGGGTCATTAGCCGAATCCCCGTTATATTGTCCTTGCAGGACCACAACTCCCACAATCTTAAAACCTAATTTAGGTATCGTCACCGCACCATCGGCTATCTTCTCGGTTATTACACTGTTCACTGCTAACTTTTCACTGCTCACTGCATTATCTGCAATCTTCTCCAACTCCACACTCCCCACTCCCAACTCCGCACTCGTCAATGGTGGCACTAACGGTCTGGCTCCGCCCGGAATAAAAGACAACTTCTCGGGCGTTACTGCCCCATCAACAATCTTCGGTGTAGTTACAGAGCCGTCAATGATTTCCAGATAGCCCACTGAATTGGAAGCCAGTTTTATCTTAGTCACTGATGATGTAGCGAGTTTTGGAGTAGTTACCGAGCCGTCTATTATCTCGGCCGTGCCAATCGTTCCGTCCGCCATCTTTTCTTTGGTCACAGCCCCGTCCCGGATTTTCTCTCTGGTAACTGCACCGTCCAGTATTTTCTCGGCGGTTATTGAGTTCGAGGCAATCTTGTCCGCGGTAACTGCGTTACCGGCAATCTCATCGGTTTTAATTGCGCCGTCTTTTATCTCTGCCGAATCAACCGGCGGATTTATGGGTCGGCTGACCGGTGTTATGGTCAACTTATCGGGTGTAACCGCACCTTCCTTGATATTACGATTCTCTATTGCCTTATCCGCAATCTTTTCTGATGTGACTGCCTTGGTAGCAATATTACTCGTCTTCACTTCTAATGGTTTTAATGACATAATTCAAATTCCTTTCTTTGTAAGCGGATTAAACTGATTAATCAGATATATCCGCTAAATCTGTTTACTTAATTTGTTTGCCACAGAGGCACAGAGGACACAGAGTATTTCATCCGTGTCCATCTGTGTTTACCCAGCCCATAAGTTATGGGCTGGGTTTATCTGTGGTTCCGTTTGGTCCTACGGCGTTACTACCTGAATGTTGAGGTAAAGAACCCCGTCAGTCAGTTCGTAACGGCAGAAGGATTTGTCCGGGAGAAGCAGCGGCTGGAACTCCGCGAATGACGCATCCTGAACGCCTTTCAAAAACTCGTTGATAAAGCCATTCTGGGCATCAATCACGGCCGGGTCACAGCCCGAGCGAACTATCACCACGCCTGCCTGAACCAATTTCTGCAGCAATCCCACCTTCAGGAATGTCCTGAATCCGGTCTTAGCCACATTAAGTGGTCCACCGGCTGTGATAGTATCGCCTGCCCTGAGCATCTCCTCCACTCGCTTATCGCCGGTCAGCCAATAAGCGGCGATGGGTGCCGCGCCTCTGCCTCGCGTCTTATCTCCGGTAAAACGCAGGGTCTTGCGGGTTACTCCGTCAGCCCAGGAATCAGTCTTGTTGTCAACCGCATCCTTGAACCGTTTGGCTTCCACGCCGTCCACGGTCTCAAATGCCATTGCCAAACCAAGTTCCCACTTGCTGAATGCATCCATCAGGTTTTTGATATGAGCCGTCTTGATTTCATCCGCACTTAACTCGCTCTTAGAGCGGTAAGTCGGGTCAATCATTTTAGCCCATTCTAAACCTGCGGGTGCTGCCAGTTTGGTCTGGAACCTGCCCTCGTCCGGGATTGCCAATTGACGCTTCTGGTTCAAGCGAGTAGCGCTGTTCTTCAGAGCATCACGCCACTGCTCAACCATTCCGTCAGATGGCGGCATTGTCTCCGGAACAATTAACCTTACTCCAGATACTTTGGTTGCCATATAGAACTCCTTAGACTCCACCATTCCGGTAGAGTCAATATGTAATTCGTTGTTCGTTATTTGTAGTTGTCTTCAAGCCGAATTACCAAGTTCCAGAAGACAGAACTACGGCGGAAAGGAAAGACGTCTGCCCGACTGACAGGTTCAGGAAACCCAGCATCTGTCACTCCTGCAGATACCGGGTGGAGTGAATTCCTTCGCCTATCACAGGGACATTGTTCCTCCCTTCCCTCCACAGTCTTATTACTGGAATGGGGTATTTCGGACACCTTGGAACAAAAATTCTGATAAATACTTCCTAACCTCTTGATAAATAAGGAGTAAAAAGATGATAAAAATATGGGGGGTTTTTGCTTTGTTGAATAACTCGCTAATTCACCCTTTGCGTCATTCCCGCGCAGGCGGGAATCCAGACCCGCCTGACCGGGTGTCCAGTCAGGCAGGTAACCTAATACTGGATTCCCGTTTACACTCGCCTCGCTGTCCTTCTGGGCAGCCTAAACAGGGCGGCGAAGCGGGCGGGAATGACAATCCCTAACGGGATACTTACTTGGGAAGTCCCGTAGGGGCAATGAAGAAAAATGAGAACTTTCGGTTATAACTACTATAAAGTTGACTTATATGGATTCTTGTATTTTAAGTCAAGTATGGCTGACTTATGATAAGAAAAGGAACCTATAGGCGTTGTTTGTAAAGACGTCTTTACAAACTTGGCTGAGTTTGGCAATCATACTTGCCAAAATAAGCCGTTTTTGGCAAGAACGCTTACCAAAAGGGGAGTTTAGATGTTTATGTTGACAAAAAGTTAACCTTATGTTGACAATAATGGCAATATTTTTCTTAAAACGTATGTTTTCTCATATGAGAAAATATGGGGATTTTGGAAAGAACGCTTCCCAAACTTAACCTTATTTGGTAAACACGGTTACCAAATTACCCAACCTTTTCAAATATTGAAAAGGTTAGTTATTCCTAATGCATCTAATTTATTAAATAATGTATAATAAAATGCTTGACAAACTACTAACAGTTGTTTATAATGCTGTTAAGTATGGTTTATATGTATATTTAACTGCTTTATTAATAACTATTTTATATGTCACCTAAACTTTATCCTAATCTATACGAGAAGTTAAAAGACAAGGCGGTAATCACTACTAATGATACTTTATCTGTAACTGAGGATAAATATCAAACATCTCAGGAATTAACCAGGTTAAGTAAAGGTGGTTATCTTCAGAAGATTCGCAGGGGTCTTTATGCACTTGTGCCGATAGAGTTTATCGGAAAGGACTATCAGCCAGATAAGTTTCTGGTTGCCAGCCGGGTCTCTGAACCGTATGCAATTTCTCATTATTCTGCCCTGGAATTACACGGCATCGGTCAGTCGGTTTTTAACCGGGTCTATATTTCTTCACCGCATCGGTTTGTCTCATTCACTCATAAAGGAATAGAATACCGATGGCGATTCACGAAAGACCTGTTTGGCACCACAACTCTTGCTCGTGAAGGACAGGTTATCAATGTAACAGACATAGAACGCACCATTCTGGATTGCCTGCGTCAGCCGAATTTAGCAGGTGGTGTGGATGAGTTTATTCGTTCTTTAGAAGGGTTACGCGGGACAGATTTATTAGCCGTAATATACAAATATATAATTGACCATAACGAACCACCGCGGATAAGTAAATTCCGGGCTGATTGGGAAACCAGACGCAAGGAAATTAGCCAACTGCAAGATAGTGGAATTATTAGGGTGGGAAACATAGGCTATGAGTTATCTCTGGCAGGCCTGTTTTATTGTCCGTTACCTGAAGCCCAGCAAGACATTAAGGTAGCGGAAAAGATATATCACTATCTCAGAGCTAAATATAAAGAAAATCCTGAGCAACGACACAGTTATCAGGTTATTGCTAACGCCCTCAACGAAGACCCTCAACGGATAAAACGCATTCTATTAATTCTTATTTCCGCACCTATTTATAGTTCTTACAGCGGCCAGGGAGAGGAAATAACATTAGCCGAAAGTATTTTAAATTATAAAGATTTCAATGACCTCTTACAGTCAGCGATATCTAATGTGGGTAAAAATATTGTGCCTCCCTCAGTAGGTGCTTTTATAGATGCAAGTCGTTTACTTGAACATCTATCGCGGTTTAATGAAAAGGCGCTTTATGCCAAGGCAGGGTTTTTGCTTAGATTGTTTGGAACCAACTGGAAGGTGGAGCCGGAAATATTTGATAACATCAAAAAACATATCAGCCATGCGAAATATTACTGGCCGCCAAAACTTGCCCGCGGAACAGGTCAGTTAGTCAAGGAATGGAATATCATTGTCCCGGAATATCTTGTTAACAAATACCAATATGCAACCAGACAAAATATATCTTGAGAAAAAGTCAGCCCAGACCGGTTTTGCAGAGGACAATCTGGAAAAGGTCTGGCGCTTGACCGTCCTGCTTAAACGAATAACCGAATCGCATATTTTAAGGGATAAATTTCTGCTCCGTGGCGGAACGGCATTAAATTTTATTCATTTTGATATTCCACGTCTCTCCATTGATATAGACATAGACTTTATTGGTGCATTGGAAAAAGAGGGAATGGAAGAACAGAAACCGGTTTTGCTTAAAGAAGTCCGTAACTTGGTATCCGTATTGGAATATAAACCTATAGAAAATGATAGAGGCCATGCCTCCTACCAATTTATTCTGAAATATTCAAATCTTTGGGGTATTAAGGCAGAAATCAAGATGGATATTAATTGGCTTGACCGCCTACCAATATTAGACAAGAAAAGTCTAACCTTTAAAACCGAGTTCTTTGAAGTAATACCTAAGTTCAATATTTATACATTGGTTTTGGAAGAACTGATGGCAAGTAAGATAATTACCTTTCTGAATCGCCGACTACCAAGAGATTTTTATGACGTCTATAAAATCGCGCAAGGTATTGTTCCATATGACAAAGACCTTTTGAGAAAACTCGTGGTTTGGACCGGCTGTACGGAAGAAGAACACTTCAGAAAACTGATTAAATTCAAAAGC
>JAZDFP010000354.1:0-5070 GCA_043807745.1 Planctomycetota bacterium | reverse complement strand
GCTTCCGTGTTCAAAATAGTGTCTAATGGTTTGGTGAATTTCATTTTTACTGCCTCTCTATCATTAAGTCTACTAAACGACTATTAAGTAAACTTAATAAGAGATTATCATCCCCGTATAAATAAAACTTATACTTCTCTTTCGCCTTTATCACATATTCTATGAACTTCTTATAATCCCTGTCTTTATCAAAAATTTGTTTCCGTTCGTTTCCACGGCTGGTTATGTGATAACATGTATCTTCTGCTTCTAATCGGTACGGTCTAGCCATTCTTTAATTTTATTCCAATTCTCTTATCCATGTCAATTACTTTCGAGATTCGAGGTCTGCCCCCTTTCTTCCTAAGGAGTAGTCCTATTCCCAGCTATTCCCAAGGGGCCTTTTCTCCCGCCATGCCTATTAAGTAACCATTCTTAAATTTAAGTTGAAATTTACGTCCATCCCTTTCTTGAACCACATACCAATCTTTTTTATGGACAAGAATAGAGCCAGAATACAATTTTAGAAACTCTTCCTCAGACATCCCATCGTAAAAAGCGGTAGCATAACGATCATTGTATCCTTTCAAAAAAGTACTAACATCGTTATAGCACAGAATAAATTTTTCCCATCCATATTCTTCAAGCTTCTCTAATAAGCCATTTTTAAAAGTAACTCTAAACTTATTTTTATTTAGCCCCATAAAAACGTATCTATTTTTATTTTGGCTTATAATATACGGACTTTCAGAATCGGTCCAAGATTCATCTTTAGTAAAAAGCTTTACAAATTCATTCTCTGACATTCCAACATACAAAACATCTTTAATATATTTTTTTAACCAAGCTCTCCATTTTCTATCTTCTTCCATTGATTTTTTCGCCTCCTCTGGACTTAAGTTAAATTCATCACCAAAAAAAGCATAAGCAGAGATTTGTTTAATGAATAATGTGAATATTAGCGCCCCCATAATTATAAGGAGTTTATTTTTCATTATCGGTTATTCATTTCTGCATTTATGATACCAGTGACCGCAGAATGTCCTTCTATGCCATAGATAGAAGATGATAGATAAAAAGACCACCCAACTTGAGAAGCAACAGCATTAACAGCTTGCATTCCTGTCATCCCACCTGCAACGAGTGTTCTAACAGCTGCTTGATGGCAAACTCCTGTCCAGGGAGCTCCCCAAATTTGCCCTTTTCCGAGAGATAAAAGGCTTATGTCTTTGGCAGAATCGTGTAGTACACCGCCAACATTCACGACAGCTGCGGCGTGGCGTATTTGAAGGGCGTTTAGTACTTTACCAGCTGGAGTGCCTTGGAAAGCGATATCAGAAGAGACCCGGCCTTGAGTATACCAAGCTGTTTGAGCTGTTGGGCTTTTTCCTACTTGGTCGCCAATATAATTTGCCGAGGAGCCTCCAGGTCCATTATCCACCTTAGCTGCATATTTTCCTATTTCTCCTCGATTTGCTGAATTGGTATAATCTACACCTGAAGAAGGCTGAGACGCTATTGTCGTAAGCCCAATATAAGCAACGGAGTTAACGATAGAACATGCTACCATATTCCCCACCATATAAGCAGCTCTCGGTCGCATACCAAAGGCATTGTCAAAAACATCTTCGCTCATAAACCTACCGAACTGCTGTCCTGGAGGCGTATCCATAAAACCAGCCGAAACAACAGCAGCGATACCTGCTACAGGGTTAAACCCTGATAATATAAACGTAGATACACCAGCGGTTCCCATGCTTTGTAATGTGCTCCAATCCCCTGTAACAAGTCCTTTAATTAAACCTCCTGTTAACCCAAATAAACCAGCCCATTTATTGATAAACTTACTAAACCACGAATGTCCGCTCGGATCCACATAATTTATCGGGTTGTTGCGGCAATACGAGTAGCGGTTGAGGGACTGCGGGTCGTAGGGGGATTGGACGATGGTATCGGCGGTGATGAATCTGCCGATTTCCGGGTCGTAGTAGCGTGCGCCGTAGAAGTAGAGGCCGGTGGAATCCAATTCTTTTCCGGTGAAATAATGCGTCGTGTGTCCTGTGTCTTGCGTTGTGCGTTCATTTTTAGCAAAGGTGCCATAGGGCGTATACTCGCAATACTGCACTTGTTGGCCAGTTTGGTCGGTGATGATGTTGCTTGAGCCGAGGTGGTCGGAGTGGTAGTATGATATCCCCTCACCCTTACCCTCTCCCGCAAGGGGAGAGGAATTTTTTGTTATACTACAGACTCTGTTTGCGCCGGCGAAGATGTGTTTTGTTAACCGGCTAACCGGTTCACCGGCTGACTGGCTCACCTCTATTTCATACAGCGAGCCGATGTAAGTAGTTGAGATTGCTTCGGTCGCTGCGCTCCCTCGCAATGACACGGTTTTTCGTACTCTACCGCCGTCTCCATCGTATAAATAGCTCTCGATCTGCTGACCGTTATCTACAGCAATAAGCCGGTTCTCAATATCATATGCTAAAATCTTGTTCTTACCGGCAATCATATTGCCGTTAGCATCGTATTTATAGGTATATCCGCCGGCTGAGGTTAGGGCGTGCGGCCCGGCGTTTTGACCATAACTCATTACGCCTGTATCTGACTTGTAGGTCATGTTGCCGATGGAGTCGTATTGGTAATCAAAGTTAGTATATCCGCCGCCGGGCGCGGGAACGTTTTCCGCGCGGGTGAGACGATCCAAGTCGTCGTAACTGTAGGTGCGGATGTTGCTGCGCAGATTATCGGTTAAGGTGGTGATATTGCCGTTTTTGTCAAAATTATAGTTTAAATCTTGAATGGTGGGTGAGCCGGTAAGCGGGTTTGCGGGTGAACGAGTTAAAATCTGTGAAAGCCGTAAGTCCTGGCCATAGGTGTAATCTGTGCTCACACCATTGCCGTATTTGATGGTTTTGATTTGGCCTTTAGCGTTGTAGGTTATACCAGAAACATAATCCTGTTTGCCGGTTAGCGGGTTTGCGGATTGGCCGGTTACCTTTTCCAGAAAACCTGAATTTGAATCATAGCTGTAATTGACAACCTCTCCGTCGGGATAGGTGAGTTTAGTCAACCGGTCTACAACATCATATTCTCTCTGGACGGTGTAGGCCGTATAACCTATCCCACCTCCGAGGAGTCCTGCGGCCACCTCAGAGGTGTTTATAGTTTTGATTGATTTTATCTCCCTTCCTAATTTGTCGTAGAAGAATTCGCTTGAACCGGATTGGTCTTGGACTTTGGAAAGACGGCCAACGCAATTCTCTTTGGCTGTGTCATCGTAGAGGTAAACAACGGACAGGGCAGGCCCTGTCCCTACAGATTTTTTCGTTAATCTGTTCAATTGATCATATTCAAATCCCAGCACCTGGCCTTTGGCATCGGTTTGTTTGGTTAGATTCCCCAATAAGTCGTATTCATAATTCCATGTCCCCATGTCAGGGTCAATCATCCTGGTTTTTCTGCCAAGTGAATCGTAGAATATCTGGGGTGATGTTACCCTGATTGTCTGTGGTCTTGATTAAGTTACTCTGCGTATCATACTCGTATTTTGTCTTGAATACTCCGTCGGAAGTGAATTCGGTTACCTCGATTATATTGCCGTAGATGTCTTTGAGTGTGCCTGTTTTATTGCCCTGCGGATCAATCGTCTCGACATAAAGCGGATTAATATAATTTATACTGCTCTGGGCATCCTTAGTTGTGTTGGGAAAATCGGAAATTGTTTTCTTGATTCTTCCTCTGATATCGTATTCATACTGGATGTATGAAATCTGATTTACATCTTCAACGATGTAATGCGCGAGGGATTCTTTTTCGGTCAAACCTCTGTTGTTGTAAAAAACTTCGCTTACTACCTGACGTGCTGAATCCCCGTCTTCTCCTTGTGATACGGTTTTATATTTTCTGCCTAATCCGTCTATGTATTCTGTGGCGGACAAACCGATGGCATTAGTGGTGATTTTGGTATTAAAGTCGGGATAGGCGTAGGTAGTAAAGGTGAGCGGGTTTGCGGGTGAACCGGTTTGCGGGTAAACCTGTTTGCTGGTCAGCCGGCCAAGAGAATCATAGATGGATTCGCTGACAAGGCCGTTGGCATCGGTTGCAGATTTAACCACTCCGAACCTCGGCTCATATATATAGGTAATGCTTTGGCCTAAGGCATTAGTGACTTTCTCAGGGTAGGTGTAAGAATCTGTCTTATAATCGGTGGTTACTGTATTACCTAAGGCATTAGTGGTTGTGGTAAGATTACCGAAGGAATCATAGGCGTATTGGGTTTGCGGGTTAGCGGGTTGGCCGGTTTGCGAGTTAAGAATATG
Organism: Planctomycetota bacterium; assembly: GCA_043807745.1. Lineage (GTDB taxonomy): Bacteria > Planctomycetota > MHYJ01 > JACQXL01 > JACQXL01 > JAZDFP01. Next base: position 772 of record JAZDFP010000354.1, on the reverse strand, counting down.
CGCGATTTCTTTGATCAGATTTCCTTTGCTATCGTATTCAAAGGTTTTCCTGCTCACTATATTCGCGTCTTTGTCTTTCAGCGCGGTTTCCAACGGACGGTTAAAACCTATTTGGTATGCCTGGGCATAACTAATAGCCGTGGATTTTTCATCACCTGTCTTCGAAACATCGCCTTCGTTCTTTTGCTCTATGACATTCCCGATATTATCGTAGGTAAATTTATCTTTAGTGCTTAGAGATGTGCCGTTTTCTTCCCAGACTGTGCTGGTGGTTTCAATTAACGCGGGGAAACCTAAGAATCTTTCTTGCGGCCCGGCTTTTCTGACTTCGTATGTATTCAGTGTCTGGCTGATCTGGCGGCTGTTGCCATCATAGGCAATCAGTTTTTCAATCTGGCCTTTTAGCGCTCCATCTTGCCCGGGCCGGCCCTGATAAAAGTATGTCTCGGTGTAATTGTTGGTGATTGGGTCGCTGACTTTAACTTTCGCGAAACCGCGGAATTCACGCTCGCCCGCGTCATAATATCCGCCGGAAAATGTGAAGTTTTGCGTGTAACTGGCTGTCCTGTCCGCGGGAAATGTATTGACTAAACTAACCGCTGAAGCCGCATACACGGGAAATGGCAGTTCAGGATTATCGCCACTCGCCGCGTAAGTATAGCTGACCTGGGTCTTGCCGCCGATGCCATTGGCGATCTCTGTTAATAAATCTGCGGGTTTGTTTGTTGAGAGTTTTATAGCCCAGCGGTTAATACCAAGCCGGTCTTTATCA
>JAZDFP010000353.1:0-2105 GCA_043807745.1 Planctomycetota bacterium | reverse complement strand
CCCCAATGAGATAGACTCCAGCAGGAATACAGATAAGTATTGGATTCCCGTTTTCACGGGAATGACAGATAGAGAATGTTAGAAAATCAATAAGAACTGCTATAGAATAGAATCATCCTGTATCTCAATAAAATAAAGACTGCCCGTTTACCTGCTTGCCCGCCGTAGGAGGGCCTTTGGCATGGCCTCTGGAGGAGGATATAATTTATATGATGTGCGCGAGACCTCAAACTATTATCGTTACTTACCCGTCCATGTTTTGGATGTTGGTTTTATCTTAGGCACGGTGTAAACCTCCACGGTATTACCCATAGGGTCCATCACACTGAATCCCCAGTAGTTATCCTGTCGCCATTCGGGCTCGTTCTTGAAGCATTTTACGCTGTCTTTCTTGAGACGCATTACCACCCCAGCAAACTTATCCTCTGGAATCTCTATAGCCCACGAGGCAACATGCAAAGTTCCGCCATCATAACCCGGTTGCCAAGCCCATTCGTTAAGTTGAGGTGCCGGTTTACCAGAGTAAAAAAACATAAGTTGTACACCATCGCCATTATAACAAAGATACCCAAAATCCTTCTCATTCATAAAAGCCTGTTGCTTCATTCCGAGAAGGTCTGAATAGAAATGGCGCATAGATTCTACATCATTGCACAGGTTAAAGAGATAGCGCACATTAATGAGGGGTTTCTCTTGCACCTCGGGTTTTGTCTCCTCTTTCTGCTTGGTAACTTCCATTTTATTATTCCTTTCTCTTCTATTACTTTCCGAAACGCAACCTTGCATAATCAAGATTAATAAGGTTATGAATAAAACATATTTCATATCAATCTTCCTCTCTTTATTACCTTATTCGGAATCCGTCATATAGATTCGCGGAGTTTATCACACTGGGACTCACTACAAGTCAAATCTGACAGACTCCTTTTCACAGTTTCTATGCGTTTACTATGAAAAGAAAAACTCCGTTTCTGTCAATAGAAATATTCACCTTGCCAAAGATTTTTCTTCAATCGCACTGGAAGGCGTGGGGACTAAGGCTTGAGGACAAACACTATAATTTATATGATGTGTCCCTAATAAAATCCATACATGGCTCTATCCAGCGGGTGGAAATGTGTTTTTTACACGCACACGCAATATTTTTATGAAAGCCAGAATAGCAGCCAACAACATTAGTGGCGCCCCGATAATTCCAATCATTCCCCATTCGTCACTCTGAACCTTTCCGCCGGAAAACAGAAGTGCTATTGAGAACATCAGAATAAATAAAGAAAACAAGAAACCGACAACAGAAAAAAACAACATTAACACTTTGCGCGTTTTAGACTTATAAAATATCAGTATAACCGAATCAGCCAAAATGATGAGGGAACCTAATATTCCGATAAGACACAGAGTACTCCACGAATCCCACGAACTCCCTTCCGTTACCATGCTCATACCCATATAAAAAATCAACGCGCCGACAAATGCTGACAATATTCCGACAATAATAGATACAATTTTCATAGTATTGATCCTTTCTCTTATCCGTTATTTGCTGTATTTTTTAACCGGTTCTTTAAACCGTTTTTCGCTTTTTAATTCCTTAATAGGCTGAGTGTTCAGAAACTCCCCCGACCCATCATTTATAAGTATTCATTAGATGATGGATGATTCTATTGACGGCGTCTTCTTTAGTCGGTGAAGTTTCAATAATTTCTAATGCTTTTCTGATGCCTATAATATGAGAGATTTTTATTAAATTATCAACATTATCAAAATCGCCGTTTGAACTTTGCAGTAAAGATTCTTTAACCTTAGACAGTTCTGTCATTAAGTCTTTTAGTCCTAAGTCATTAGGATTCATATCAGAAAAAGGTCTTTTCATACTATTTTAATCTTAAGACTGTTAAGGAATTCACCGCAGAGACGCTGAGAACACAGAGGAATAAATAATAGATTTCTTCTCCGCGACCTCTGCGCCTCTGCGGTGAAAACTATTTTATAATTTCCTATTAAAAAGGCATTCCCGGAAAGCCAGCCAATCCGCCGGTGACTTTACTCATTTCTTCCTGAGAAAGTTTCCGTGACTTTTCCAATCCCTGATTGACTGCTGCCAT
>JAZDFP010000352.1:0-2750 GCA_043807745.1 Planctomycetota bacterium | reverse complement strand
AAGAAAACAACCTATTATTTTTTTTTCTGGTGCCTTCGTGTCTTCTCCCGAATGAACCTGCCCGAGTAGAACTGCTTCGGGATCCCGAAGTGATACTCCCTCGGGCTTCTCCATTCGGGAGTGGCAGAAATTACGAAGCCTGATTGGGTAATTAAAAAATTACCCTTGACAAAATTAGATATGAAAACCATTTTTTAATCGTAAAACCCATTATTTATAAATGAGATCGTGGAAAACCTGTCAACGGTGTCAGTTTTGAGACCCCTTACTTCGTTTAGGGTGAAATTGTCGACTTCGTTAACAATCTCAATATATTTTATTGATATATAAAATATCATTTGATATAATTCAAAATACTACTTGCCTCGTTAGAAAGTCCAATAATAAAGATGAGAACGATAGTTTGTCTGACGAACTCATTACGGGTCTTTCTAACGGTGTGAAGATGCAGCAAAAACTTGCTACCGCTGTTAATATTATCAGGTAGTGAGTCACTGAAAGTAGAAGGATAATGGCTCAAGTAAAAAAAGGTGATACAGTCCGGGTCAGCTATATAGGTAAATTAGATGATGGCACGGAATTCTATAATTCAGTTGATAAAGAGCCTTTGAAGTTTATCGTAGGCAATGAAGAAGTAATCGTTGGTTTTGAAGGAGCAGTAATCGGAATGAATACAGGAGAGACGAAAACCGTTAGAATTACGGCTGATAAAGCCTATGGTCCTCAGCGCAAGGAATTGCAATCAGTAATCTCACAACTGCAATTCCCCAGTCATATAACTCCGGAAGTCGGTCAGATATTGCGGGTTACCGGTAATGACGGTCAATATATATTTATCCGGGTAATTGAGGTTACCGATACGGGTGTAACGGTAGACGGCAATCATCCCCTGGCCGGTAAAGATCTGACATATGATATTCATCTTATTGAGATTCTAACAACTGATACCAAACCCGTCTGATTGTTCGAACGATTGTTATATCAGGCAGGTAAGTTAAAGGGACGTCTTAAATAATTATGTTAGACCAATTAATTAACTACTTCTCGCGAGACCTTTTTTCTTATTTAGGTGTGTTTATTGCATTGTTTTTAACCAGCATTGGATTTCCTGTCCCGGAAGATGTTATTTTATTGGTAGCCGGATTTGTAACCGCTAACGGTTTTGCCAATCTAGAATTAATGATATTGGTAACACTGATTTCTGTTTTGTTAGGTGACTTGATGATGTATGGACTGGGGTATAAATTTGGAGAGCGGATTTATACATGGAAACCATTTAGTTATCTTTTTACACAGTCTCGGATAGACAGAATCCATAAGTTTTATAAACGTTATGGTAAAGCTACTATTTTTGTAAGCAGGTTCGCTGCTGGATTGCGCGCCTGGATATATGTTTCCGCCGGAGCTTCAAAAATGCCTATCGGACATTTTATCCTGATGGATTTTCTGGCGGCTTTAATTAGCGTGCCATTATTAGTCTGGTTGGGATTTCATTTTGAGGGCGAGATCAAACAGATAGTTTTTTTTATCGGTCGTATTAAATTATGGGTATTGCTTTTTATCGTCGTGGGTGTAATTGTAGTTATCATAAGGCATAAGATCAGAAAAACCTAAAAATCTTCCTGAATTAACAACGAGGTTTAACGTCCATGCGGGCTGTTGCTTAATTTACGGGCGAGTTGGATTTTTTATTAAAAAATATATAGATAACCGGCACGAAAATAAGCGTTACTATTGTAGAGAATAATAACCCGCTGATGATAGTGGTGCCGAGGGGACGCCAAGATTCAGTGCCTTCGCCGGTTTGTATTGCCATGGGGAGCAGTCCAAATGCCGTGGTCAGGGTGGTCATCATAATCGGACGGAGACGCCTGATACCTGCTTCACGGACCGCCTCGAATAAACCCAATCCATAACCGCCATTTTCTTTTGGTCTTCGTAGTAAATTTATATAATCAACCAAGACAATAGCGTTATTGACCACAACTCCAACGAGCAGGACTAAGCCGAGCAGGGAGACCATACTAATTGGATATCCTCTTAAGAATAGCCCGATAAATACGCCGCTGAACCCGAAAGGCACTGCGAATAGGATGACAAAAGGATGTAACAGAGATTCAAACTGGCTGGCCATCACGGCATAGACCAGGAAAATGCTTAGGAGCAGAAGAAATCCCAGATCCCTGAAAGATTTCTGCTGTTCTTCAAAAAGACCGGCAACCTTGATATTAACGCCTTCAGGCAGCGCAATCTTGGAAATTTCTTTTTCCACATCTCTGGCCACATCACCTAATGGGCGTTGGTAAATATTAGCTACAACCTTGACAATCCTGGTTTGGTTTTTGCGTTCTATTTCAATAGGTCCTAATTCTTCGCTGATTTTAGCGATGGTGGCTATGGGAATGGCTTGTCCGGGCATATTGGAGATAAAGGCATTAGTGACATCCTCAAAATACCGGCGGTCTTCCGGTCGTAATCTTACAAAGATATCGTATTCCTTGCCGCCTTCGCGGTATTTGGAAACGGCATTGCCGTAAAAATAGGTTCTGATGGTGCTGGCAATAAAGTTTTTATTCATTCCGAAACTTGCCGCTTTGTCGTCGTCAACCCTGATTTTCCATTCCGGTTTGGCGATGTCGCGGGTGACAGACGGGTCAACAATACCTGGTATTTTTGCCGTTATATCCTTTATTCGGGCGGCTATTCGATCTGTTTTTTCCATATCATTGCCGAATATTTCAATAGTCAGG
>JAZDFP010000351.1:0-3777 GCA_043807745.1 Planctomycetota bacterium | reverse complement strand
AGGTTGTTTTAAGGGCTTGAAATCACGGTCGTATAATTTAGCAATAAGTTTGACCTTTTCGCCGAGTGCGTATTTCGGTTTGTCAGTCATTATCTGGGCTCTTTTTGTGCCGATGATTCTGTTTCCCCTGAGGAAACGGATAATTTCACTCCAGAAGGTATAAAAATATTTGTCGCCTTTGAGACTCTGCCAGCGCCAGGTTTCATCAGTGGCATTGATGAATGTTCTTCCTTGTCCGTAATATTGAGTAGCCATAATCGGTCTGAGCCCGTATTTATTGGATGCGAAGGGATGAACAGCCAGGACACTTGCCGCAGGTTTGGGTCTCTTGAATGGATAATACCAGTAGAAACCGGGCAGTCGGTTCCATAGTTCTTGGTTGATAGTAGGGTTATCTTCCAAACGCATTATGCTATCCGAGAGTCCTTCAGAGGTTAATTTTATCTTGAATGATTCAGTAATGTTTTCTTTTAACTCGGATGAGAGTATATAATCATCGTCTTCCAGAGACAGAGGCAGCAGTTCGGTTAATATGGTTTTCCTGAAACTGCGCGGGTTGAATCTGTCGCCGGCGATAAAGGCTATCCCGCCGCCCATCTCTTCCACAAAACGTTTGATATTATCCATTAGTCTTTCATAAGTAATCTGCGGTCCAATCAGGTGTTCGGGATTAACATCACCCCAGATGATAATGTCATAGTTGAACAATTCTCTGGGAGTGGCGGGGAATTCAAGTAAAGGTGCGACACCGGCTGATGAATCCTGCGGGAAATCAGGGTCAGCCGAAATAAGTAATAATGAGGTCTTTAGCGTAGTATCGCGAATCAGCGCATTTTTCAGACGCCGATACTCCCACCTTGGATAACTTTCTATATATAATACCTTTATCAGGTTACTCACTACCTTGAGATGATGTTCCAGCGAATTATTTTCTTCTATACTTTCATCTTTCTGGACAGGGGTTTTAAGTTCGTAGATATAGTTGCCGGTTTTTGTGGGTTTATATTTGATGCTTCCTGAATAAGTAGTTGTGGGTAAGGCAAGTTGAACGGTATCTTCTGCGACTGTTTCCGAACTTGGGTCGCCCACTTGTTTTTCCGAGAGAATAATGCTAACTGATTCATTCTTGGATAAACCGCTTCCCTTGACGGTATAGTTAAAAGACACGGAATCCTGAACCGTAGCAACATCAGGTGCCGATAATTCTGAGATTTCTATGTCTTTGTTCTTATCCGGATTGCCAGCCACGACGGTATATACGGGGAAAAGGTAATTACGGTCTTTTAATGATTGTATGATTTCTAATGGTTCTTTGCCCAGATTATTCCGGCCATCCGAAATCAGGACAATCCCGCCGATAGACTGTCCGCTTAAGTCATTGGTGAAATCGTTTATGGCATTTCCGATGGCAGTGCCGTCTCCCTCGGCTTTTATTTTATATTTATCAGGTTCCTGGACATAGGGGCTGGATTTATTTGCAGGCGGGTCATCCAGCGGGCGAGATGCATTTGCTTGGAAGTCATAATCAGATGGATTGAGAGTGGAAGCAAATGTATAGGTTCTTACTTTTGATTTATTCTTTAATTTGGTGAACAGGTCAAGTTTAGGGTTGGACAGGATGGCATTTATCAGGTCAATACGGGTCATATCCTGTATATTTTTCCGGTTATCAGGAGATGCGTTATCCATAGCGCATAAAGAATTTAGGTTCTGGATATCCGCATCTGAGGAGAACTTGTCTTTGAGATTCATACTTAATGAATTATCCACGAGAATTCCCAATACGGCTTCCTTATTAATGGATTTTTCAATAACCGCCACGGGTTGGAATAAGATGAGCAGGGCGATAAAAATAACCGCAGAACGCAATAAGGTTAAAAGCAGTTTGATACGCGGAGAAGAGGTGGTTTTTTGTTTACGGTAGATGAGATAGGAGAATAGGATAATTGCGGGGATAATTATGAGAATCAAGAGCCATATCGCAGGTGCGGAACGCCAGACAATATGCCAATTGCCTTCACTGGCGAGTGTTTGGTCTATACCCAATAATTTTTCTAATAACCAGTGCATAGTTTTATATATTAAATTTCGTAACTTCTGCCACGAAGGCACAAAGGCACTAAGAAGAAATTAACAGGTTGTTTTCTTCGTGTCTTGGTGTCTTTGTGGCTAAATTTTATCCGCCAGAGTCGGTCAACCTCAGGCTGATACTTTCCTATACTCTAAATTATATAAGGAAACTTTGACACGAAGCAAGATTTTTAGTATCTAATATAAGAATAAGAATACTAATAACTGAACTTTTGCGAAAACGGGAATCAGGCTACCCAAAAGGTGTCATTCCTGCGAAAGCAGGAATCCAGACCTCTTGGGGCATACTGGATTCCCGCCTGCGCGGGAATGACAGTGGGGCGTTTTGCAAGAGTTTAATAATAACTTAAATAGATTAAGAGATTGTAATATTATGAAAAAAGTAATGCTTATCGGCGACCGTAGGAAAGAACGTATTAATAGTGTTGTTAATGAATTACAGGACTGGTTCAAGAAACACAATATAGGAATAGCAGGGGTTGACCTGACGAATCGTTTTGATTTGAGCAGGGTCAGATGCGATTTGCTTGTTGTTTTGGGCGGCGACGGCTCAATACTTTCTACGGCGCGGCGTTTGAAGAATAATAAGATACCGGTGGTCGGTATTAATCTCGGCAAATTCGGATTCCTGGCTGAATATTCATTGGAAGAGGTAAAAGAATCTTTTAAGGAAATAATGAGTAAAAAACAACTGGTTTCATCGTTGATGATGCTTAGTTGTAGTATCGAGAGGAATGGTAAGAAGAATGGTCCTTTCATAGCGCTTAATGATATGGTCATTACACGCGGCAGTATCTCAAGGATGGTTTATTTCAGACTTTTTATTGATGGCAAGGAAATAACGGTATTCGGGGCAGATGGCGTAATCTTTTCAACGCCGGTCGGTTCCACTGCATATTCACTTTCTGCCGGAGGTCCTTTGATATCACCGGAAATGCAGGCAATTATAGTTACGCCGATATGCGCACATACTTTAAGTATGCGTCCGCTGGTTCTGCCTTCTAATTCAGTGGTTGAACTGGAACTGGCTGACGGGAGCGGACAGGAAATAATCCTGACAGTTGACGGTCAGGTTTCGATGTATTTACGTCAATCCGATAGAGTTATTTTCCAAAAGTCTAATGCTACTTTTCAATTGGTGCGGTTGGGTAGACGAAGTTTCTATGAGACACTGCGTGAAAAACTTCATTGGGGTGGACAGCCTCATTCTCAACGATACAACCTTCCTACCTGCCCGACTGGGTTTCCGGTCAGGCGGGAATCCACCACTTATAAAGACCGATAAATATACAAACACAAACCTGCTTGATGGCAGGCAGGTAGCACGAACCCAGCACATAACTTCTACTCGGGTTGCCCAAGACTAAAGTTATGTGTTGGGTAAAATAGATATGAGTATTTTTAAGGCATACGATATACGCGGTAAATATCCTTCAGAATTAGACGAGTCAAAGGCTCGTGCCATCGGCTGGGCTTTGGTTCGTTTTCTTAAGATTAATAAAAGAGGCAATTATCAATCTAATCCCGAAAGGATTTCCTTATCCCTCGACCCCGTCTGGGGTCTCGGGACGAGAACCCCAGAGGGGCAGGATAAACGGGATGGGAAAGGTAAGAATTTTGTACCCCAAATAGTAGTGGGACGGGATATCCGTCTTTCTTCACCTGTATTATTCAGAAGTCTCATAA
>JAZDFP010000350.1:0-3441 GCA_043807745.1 Planctomycetota bacterium | reverse complement strand
GTTATTATAATAATATAATATCGCTGAACATTCAAGTTATTTGACTTGACAATACCATAGGGTATAAGTTATAAATTAAAATCTAAATCTTCCGGCGCCGAAGCGTCATAACCTGTAACCTAAGATTATGCATCCAAAATTATTAGAAATACCGTTTATTAATCTGCCCATTTATTCATACGGCTTTATGGTTATGCTGGGGTTTTTGACGGCTATTTTTATCTTGTCGCGCAGGGCTTCACGGGATGATATATTACCCGAGGTTGTCTTTGATATCGGTCTTGTTGCAATGATTAGCGGTATTATCGGTGCCCGCATATTTCATGTTGCTTATTTTTCCGAGAACTTTGATTTCGCTTTATTTAACCTGTCCGACGGCGGTCTGAATGTCATCGCCGGAATCATCGGCTTTTTCATTCCTTTTATAATTCACTATAGGAAATCAAAGTGTTCTTCTATTGACAAAAAAACACCCCCGCCTGACCGGATATCCGGTCGGGCAGGTCAATCATCCATATTTTCATTTAATACATTTATTAAACTGTTTGTTCTTTCATTTGTTACAGGTATTGTAACAGCCAGATTGGCGTATTTACTCCTTCATAAGTCGGAGTATAATTGGGGTGTTTTTTATATCTGGCAGGGGGGGCTGGTATTTTATGGGGGAGTAATATTAGCCATTATTTCTATTATTGTGTATTTGAGGAAAAATCATTTGTCTATAATGAAAGTCGGCGATTTACTGACGCCGGGAATATTATTCGGGTTGTCATTCGGCAGAATCGGCTGTTTTTTAAACGGATGTTGTTATGGTAAACTTGCTTCTTTGCCTTGGTCAGTATGCTTTCCTGTTATCAAGAACACCAAGGGCGAGATTACCGGCAGCCCGGCTTTTATTGACCATGTAAATCAACATCTTATTACCGATAGCCATCTTTATAGCCTTCCGGTCCATCCGGCCCAATTCTATGAATCTATTCTGGGTATTATTCTTTTTATAGTCCTGTCTATGATATGGGCAAACAAGCGTCGTTTTGATGAAGATGGCGAACCTGTTGAAACAACTCACGGTTTTATTGTTGCTTACGGCGGTATGTTATATTCCATAGGGCGGTTTATAATTGAAATACTCAGGGGCGATAACAAAAGTTTTATCGGTGGTTTTTCTTATTCACAGTTAGTCAGTATAGGATTATTCTTAATTAGCCTGTGCCTTTTTATCTGGCTAAAAACAAAAGTCAATCCTGCAACAAACAATAAATAAACGGTTATAAAACAGCCTCTCTTTAAATAAATCACACCCGCTGCCATCAAATTTAATTATAAAATATTTTGTAAAAATAATACCTAAATTTCTTGACAAAAAACCATCTGGTTGGCACAGTGCCACTATTCTTTGGTAAAACACAAAGTTTTTATATTAAGTTAAGCATTATTAAATTGATTTAAAATGAAGGAATTGGAAATTACAACCCTAAAAAACCAAGACGGTGGCGTAAAAGTTGTGCTCAACGGTTTTATTGATGCATATTCTTACAGGCAACTGGAGAAGGTTTTTAACGATTTGATGGAGCAGAACGTTTATAAATTGGTTGTGGATTTGTCTCAAGTGGACTATTTATGTAGTGGCGGAGCAGGCGTCTTAATCGGCGTATATGGAATAATCCAGGAAAATAATGGCAATATTGTATTGCTCAATCCTAAAAGCAGTGTAAAAGAAATGCTGGAACTGCTTGGCCTATCAAATATCTTTTCTATTATCAATACACCCAGTAGTCAATCTGCTTAATTCTAAACAAATTCAAATCAGGGCATTTAAGACGATAAGCACTAATTTCGGATGCAGTTTTCTTATTGCTACCCTGTGCCATAGGCAGATCCGCCACTGGCGGAAAAATTCCGGAGGGATTCCTGCAGATTTGTGTATTGCTTGGAGAGTTCTTCTAATTTGAGTGTTTCTTTCCGGATGATTACCTCCGGCGCCTTGGTCTTGAATTCCTCTTTTGCCAATCTCTGTTTGACAAATTCCAGTTGTTCCTGAACCTTTGTCAGCCGTTCCTGTAATCGTTTCTTCTCTACTTCCATATTAATAATACCTTCTAAAGGAACGAAGAGTTTTAATATGCTGACTATTTCTGTTGCCGAATGTTTGGGCTGGGCAAGTTCGATTCCTATCTCTATTTTACTGAGATTGGATTGGTGTTTAATCAAGTCCTGATGTTCTTTGATTCCCGCTAATATTTCTTTTGATTCCGTAGAAATAATAAGGGTCAACGGTTGTTTCTTTTCTATATTCATTTTATTGCGGATATTTCTTACCCCGCGGATGATATCAATCAACGTTTCCATTGTCTTTTCTGTCTTTTCGTCTATTTGTGAGATATCAACCACAGGCCAATCCGCAATAATTACTGCTTCGTTCTTAAAATCCTCGCCTGAACGAGTCATTTGGGTAGGTGTGGCATATTTCTCCCTGAATTTCTGCCATAATTCCTCTGTGATAAACGGAATAAAAGGATGTAGCATCCTTAATAGATTGCTGAAAATATGGGGTATAATTTTGGCAACTGTCTTGTCGCCATTATAGAGCCGGGGTTTGATGATTTCCAGATACCAATCGCACAAATCACTCCAGAAGAAGTGATAAATCAGATGCGCTGCTTCGCTGAATTCGTATTTCTCTAATGATTTGGTGTAGTCGCTGATAGTGGTATTTAATCTACTGATAATCCATTTGTCTTCAAAGGTGGTTTGTTGTTCATGGTTCGTGGTTCGTTCTTCCCGTCCTTCGGGGCGAGGCACACAGTGCCCCTGTGGTGGCTCGTCAAAGGCGGCGGTTTTTCCGTTCTTTCGCTCTTCAGCGCTAAGCACTAGGCGGCTGGCATTCCAGAGTTTGTTACAGAAGTTGCGTCCGGATTCGTATGCCTCATCTGGAATATAAAAATCATCACCCAGGGGAATATTAGCCATAATACCAAATCTGAGTGCATCTGCACCGTATTGGTCTATGAGTTTGAGCGGGTCCGGGGAATTACCAAATGATTTGCTGAGTTTCCTGCCCTGTTTATCGTGGGCAATGCCGTGGATATACACATTCCTGAAAGGCACCGAACCGGTAAATTCCAAGCCGGCCATTATCATTCTGGAGACCCAGAAGAATATGATTTCCTTCCCCGAATTCAAAAATGTTGTCGGATAGAAATATTTGAGGTCTTCTGTTTCTTTGGGCCAGCCAAAAACCACAAAGGGCCAGAGCCAGGAAGAAAACCAGGTATCTAAAACATCAGGGTCTTGTATCAAATTTGTATTCCCGCACTTCGGGCATTTTTTAGGTGTTTCCCTGCTTGCAAATGGAGGGCAATCTTTATCTGACTGACAATACCAAATCGGTATCCGGTGTCCCCACCAGAGTTGCCTGGAAATACACCAATCACGGATATT
>JAZDFP010000349.1:0-10441 GCA_043807745.1 Planctomycetota bacterium | reverse complement strand
ATCGGACTTTCTTACGGTGATAAAATTATTAAGGCAACAGGTGAAACCGAAAAAGGCAAAATATTAGAAAGCACCATATCAGAATTATCTCAATTACAGGACATTGCAAATCAAACGAGAGGTAATCCGATAGAAATTACCGTTATTAAAAACCTACCTGATTCCATCACAAAAACTATTCAAGTTACACCAAAGCAAATATCCGAAATCGGAACATTAGGCATAGGGTTAACATTCAAAACTGTTCTGACTAAATATCCTTTAGGTGCTGCCATTGTGGAAGGAAGCAAGGAAACATTAGACTTGAGCTTATTAACCTTTCAGATAATAAAACAACTATTCAAGGGACAAGAACCATTGAGTGGATTAGCCGGACCTATCGGGATAATACAAATTATTTATCGGACCACCCATGAAGGAATAAGCCTTTTCCTCTGGCTTTTAGCACTTATCAGCATTAACCTCGCTGTTCTTAACATTCTCCCCATCCCTGTTTTAGATGGTGGCGGCATCTTATTCTGTCTGATTGAGAAAATCAAGGGTTCACCGGTTAGTCTTAAGATTCAAGTAATCGCTCAGTATATCGGGCTTTTTCTCCTATTATCAATGGTTGTATTCACAAGTATTAATGATATCTTGAGATGAAATATAAGATAGTAAGCGGATTAAGCAGATAAATGCGCTAAATCCGTTTACTAATAAATAGATGATTTTAATTATTGATGGTTATAATCTTATTTTCAGCGACCTTTGGGGAAAATCAGTCCGGGATAACAAAAATTCCGATGGTGACATAGGTTCCAAACCTACGGACTTTCTGGAAAAGGCACGGGATAATCTCATTGCGCAACTCAAATCATATAATACAAAAAGACGTCTTAAAATTATTGTGATTTTTGACGGCAATGAAAGTATCGGATACCAATCCCATCAGAAAGAATCACCGAATATTGAAATCATCTTCTCTACTAAAGAATCCAAGGCGGATAACCTTATTATAGATATCGTTTCATATTACAAAGAAGATGCGGCGCATAATAAAATACGGGTGGTAACATCAGACCGTCTTCTGGCACAGATGACCAAACAATCAGGCGTCCAAATAATACCGGTAAATGAATTTATCAAGGAACTGCTTAAAACGAATCAGATTAGACATCATTCCATATCTGCCGGCACGAAAGCCGATATGGCCTCAGAAGACGAACCGATAGAAAAATTTATAGGACTACGGCCATCAGAAGTGGAAGGATGGCTGAAAGTCTTTGATAAAGATAAACAGAAAACTTCGTAATTTCTGCCACCCCGCCTTGCGGGATAAACTCCGGCACAAAGACACCAAGAAGAAATTAACGAGTTGTTTTCTTAGTGTCTTTGTGGCTAAATTTTATACTTTCCTATACCATGAATAAAGTCCGTTCACATATATGGATTTCGGGAAAAGTCCAGGGAGTTTTCTTCAGGGCATATACCCAGAAAAAAGCCCAAACACTTAATCTTACGGGCTGGGTCAGAAACCTACCCACAGGACAAGTAGAAGCAGTCTTTGAAGGCGAAAAAGATATTGTAGAAGAAATGATTCAATGGTGCCGGCACGGACCACCTTCGGCTCAAGTAACCAAAGTAGATATCCAATGGGGAAAACCTGCTGACCTAATAGAGTTCATAGTAAAATAGTTTGTAGAATCTAATGATAGAAATATGACAATCTGTGATGCCGATAAATCAAGCCGTTGCGAAAATGGCAAACGTCCCCACCATATCCAAATCTGGATTTGGCTGATAGCACTCATAGCGCTCGACTGGGTTATAGGTAGAGGATTCTCCTGGCTGGTAAACATTGCCAATCTCAATAACGGAACGCGTTCCTATTACCAGACTGTACTCGTCTCCGGAATTAACACAGCCATTTTGAATTTCTTAATACACTGGCTTCCGCAAGCGATAATTCTATTTCTGGTTACAGTTTTCGTCCTGGCTCGCTTCAGAATCGGTTTGAGCTCATTGTTCGGAGCAAGTATCATGCGAATCGTCCGATGGTTTATTATAGGCAGCCTGCTTTTCGTCTGCTATCATATAGTAATAAACCTGGTCGGGAAGCGGTCGCTGGCGATTTCGCCTGATATGCTGGAGTCGCCTTTTAAATTTGTGGGACTCTATATTGTCAGATTCCTGCCAAGCGCTTTTGCGGAGGAGACGGTTTACCGCGGAGGTATCTTTAACATCCTCAACAAGGCCTATGGGCAGAACAAAGCGCTCGTCGTATCGGTTCTTATATTCGCATTGGGCCATGGTTATGGAGGTTGGTGGCTTATGGCTAACTCGATTATTCTGGGTACTATGTTTACTGTACTTTACCTCAAAACCAAAAGCCTGTTGCCGGGCATAATTGTGCACACTATAAGCAACGTAACTTATGCAATTTTAAACTATTGAAGGAGATTCGACGGACAGTTATTGAATTATAACTACCGTTTCCTATTCAATAAGGACGACACCATAATAATTGCCTTTACAGGATTCTGACTTCAAAACCTCTATCGGGAATCCATTGGCTTGCACCGTGCGGAATACATCTATTCCACAGGATTCCATTGATGGTCTTATCTTCATGGGATAACGGCAGAATTTCAAATTACATTTCGGACAGAGGTGGCAAGGACCGGCGCCTATACCGAATGCCTTGTAATATCCATCCAAAAAAATATCCCTCTCTAATGCTGAAACAATTCCTTTAATTCCTTTTAAAGAATGACTATTTTCATCACGATGAATCAATATGCCATACTTATAATTTGTAAGCATCCGTTTCGTTTGTTCGGGCGTAGGCGAATAAGGCGGGCAAGTTAAGTTGTGGCCATAGCCACCGCATCCAAACTGACATTTCAGTCTTACCCATTCAGCCGTGGTAATACTCTTAGCAGAAATGATTTTCGCATCCTTTACTCCGAGACCCTTCGCTTTCCTTAGATATTTTGTGTACTGCTTCATTTTTATTACTCCTCACTCTCCTGTTGAAAATAATTTCTTTATGATATCATCTAATTCTTTATTCGTCAAGATTATTTTTATGACGTAGCAGGCAAGACACATCCCTTTTATACAACTCATTTATTGCCATAGAGTTATGGCATCAATCGTGATAACTCCTTACAGACCTACCATTTAGAACAAGCAAGTTTTGTTTTGCATAACTTGTTGATATTAAATTGGTTATGTAAATTGAGCAATTGTCATAACCCATTTATAGTTTCTAAAGTTATGACAATAATCCTTCAAGCCCTTATTACATCTGGTTTTGCAGGCGAAAAATTTCAGGGAGGTGGGGGGTAGGGTATAGGGGGGTACCCTTTGCTAGTCCTTCGGGCATTCAGTTGCTTTAAGTTGGCTATAGTTTTACTAATTACTGGGCATTCGGTTGTTATAAGTTGGCTATGGTTTTACTAATTGAATAGTATCTTTTTGTTATCTGAATGCTATCGGCTTACCTTGTGAAGCATATCGGTTTGTCATTTGGACAGCACCCGTAATTTATCTAATGGCTATCGGCTTATTTTCCGGATAGTGTCGGCTTATTTTCTGAATAGTGTCCGCTTATTCTCCGGATAGTATCGGCTTGTCTTCTGAATAGTGTCCGCTTACTTTCTGATGGCTATGGTTTTATCATCTGAAGGATATGGTCTTGCCAAAAGAATTGTCTCCGTTTGCCAAGGCAAGGATATGGTTAAGAGCCGATTTTGTATATAAACAGAAAAAATTATCTGATTTTGTGTAACCTTTTTTTGATATAATTGTCTTTATATCTATAAACTGAATTGTAGCGGTAGGCAGGCACGCAGGGCGGGGGACAGACACCAGTTTTATAACTGATTTGCTGTAATGATATTATAAAAGTGATTTTTCTGGTTCTCCATTATTCCGGGAATGTCATGCCTGCATAGAAAAACGATTTTTCCGACATACCGTAGTCATTAATAATCCAGTACGGTCTGTGTTGATAACTTTTGGCACTCCTTATATACTGTATGTTTTAGTAAGTTTACAAGAGATAGCACTTGTCTTGATTAGAGATACCGTCTGTTTGTTAATCAGATGCCTCTTCTTTACCAATCAGATACCACCCATTAGATACTGTATGTTTTAGTAAGTTGACAAGTGGTGTCGTTTGTTTTGATTAAAAATGCCGTCTGTTTATATTAAAGATAGCACTCCTTTTGACTATTTGGGTGAGTGGTAGAGGCGAGGGGGGGTGGGTATCTCCCCCCTGCCTTTATAACATATTGATTAATAATGAGTTGCGACCATTAATAGTACGTTTTTTGGACGTGAGTCCCGTCAGTATGCCCGAGTGACACATCCCTTTTCTATAACTCATTTCTGAACTCTTGGTTTCACGGTTTCCTTATAAAATATCGTTAATTATCCGCCCATCTGCCTGCCCGACCTTTCGGTCGTTCGGGCGGGTTTATCTGTGGTTATGAAGTCTTTTTGTTGACCGTAATGATTGAGAGGATGATAAGGATGACCGAATAAACGATAGGTATGATAATGCTTTTGATGATTTCTATTTTTCGCGGTGCGTCTGTGATGATGTCTTCCTGTTGAATTCCGAAGAATGAGTTAATTATCTTGAATTTCCATATTTCCTGTAATACTCCTTCCGAGATATCCTTTAATGTGCAGAGATAATAATTCAGATAGTAGTTGAACAGGAATGTTGATAGATTTTCAAATAAGCCGACGATAAAGGTGTCAATTATCAAATAGACGATAATACTTATCGCAACGGCAATACCGGCGTTTTCTATAAGGGTGGAGATAAATAATCCCATTAAGCCAATCGTTATCAGGGGTAGAATAATGTGTATAAAGGTATAAACGATATAAAGAAGCATATCTGATTCGGCAAGATGGATTATATCAGGGAAAGTGGGGTCGGCGATATCAGCAAAGCCATAAACAGCCCAGGATGAAATAAATGATGTGGTTTCAATCAGGAAAGCGAATAGTATTGCCAGGATAATAATAGTAATTGCTTTAGCCATAAGCAATTCGCTTCGTTTGATCGGAGCAATAAGAATAGTTTTGATGGTTCCAAAAGTAGTTTCAGAGGCAAAGAGTAAACTGCCCATAATAAGTATCAGGAAGGCAGAGAGCCTGAATCCGTTCAGGCATCCTGAAAGGAGGGGATTGAATCCGTTGACATGTCCTTTGGTTGAGGGAGCTATTTTTTCACTAAAGACCGATAGGGCAACCACTATAATCAGAAGAAAAAGAGCGATGTAAAATAGTTTTTGCCTGGTAAGTTTATACAGTTCAATTTTTGTTAACGCCCAAGTTCTTGACAGCATATATTTACATTAATCCCATAAAATATTTTTCAAGGGGTCTTTTCGGCGCGGTTATTTCTATTCCTTCTTCTTTAAGGAGTTTCCGCAAGTCTTCTGATATTATCAACCTGCCGTTTCTGATAATCCCGACCCGATTGCAAAGAAGTTCCATTTCGGAAAGGAGATGGCTTGAGATAAAGAAAGTAACATTTTGTTCCCGATTGAGTTTTTTTATAAGGTTACGGATATCGGCGATTCCCTGAGGGTCAAGTCCGTTAGTAGGTTCATCAAGGATAATCAAGGGGGAGTAACCGAAATTTTTTGCCGGAATGAATGCCGGCAATAAAGCCGCGGCAATGCCAAGCCGCTGGCGCATTCCCTGCGAGTAAGTGCGGATTCTGTCATCGGCACGCTCTTTCAACCCAACGGCGGAGAGTAAGTTATCCACGACAGAGTTAACAAGAGATTTAGATGTCAGCATCCGGAGGCGAGCAAGCAATAAAAGATTCTGCCGTGCCGAGAGATACGGATAAAAAGCAGGGATTTCCACCAGACCGCCCAGATAATGCATTATTTCGAGATACGAATCGTTCAGGTCTTTGCCGTATATGAATATCTTGCCGCTATCGGGTTTAATAAGCCTCAGGAGCATACGGATGGTGGTGGTTTTGCCGGCGCCGTTAAGGCCGAGAAACCCGTAGATATCGCCTGAATAGATTTCCAATGAGAGTTGTTCAACTGCGGGGAATCTGCCGAAACGGCGGCAAAGATTTTCGGTTCTAAGAATGACATTCGTCACCCTGTTAGAAACGTCCGATATCGGATGATAAGAATCATTATTACGATTGGTTTCTTTATTATTTTCGTTTCTAACGGGGCTCATAGTTTTGCCTTGACTATTTTAAGCAGTTGTCGGAAGTTGTCTATCCGGTAATCGGGTTTTAATCTGCCGTGACGAGAGAGGTGCTTTTTCCCTCTGCGGCTAAGGACTGTTATCATTCCCACTGACTTAGCAGGGTCAATATCATTAACCTGGTCATCACCTATATACATTACCTCATTCGGCAGAAGATTAAGTTCATTGCAAACATACTGATATAATTTAATATTTGGCTTGCTAATTCCTATCTCGTCAGAAATAAATATTGCTCCGGGGGTAAAGAAATAATACAGTTTCAAACGAATAAGTTTTTCAACCTGTTTAATTGACAACCCATCAGTAATAACACCTCTAATAAGGTCTGTTTTAGAAAGTGCCTTGAGAACAAAAGGGACATCCGGGAAAGGTGCTAATTCACGGGATTTGGTTTCATGATAGGCTATGACCGCACCTGCCACAAGAACCGACGGATTGATACCTTCGTAAGAGCGTTTGGGAATTCGTAATAATAATTTGTCAAAATGATGCTCATAGTTTGATGAAAATTCCTTGATAACCTCTTCTAATTCTTTAGAAAGTATTTTTTCCGGCAGATTAAGACCTAATGAAATCATTGCCCGGATAGAATTATGACGAGCACGGGAGGCAAAAAGAGATGTGGAATATAAAGTATCGTCTATATCAAAAAAGATTGCTTTTAAGGCACTCAATTGATTACCTAAAAACTATTGAATAGTTTGTTCAATCTCAGAAAGTTCAATAATTTCTGCTCTGATTATAATTAACTGATTTCGTTTTTCGTCAACTGTTATCTTGCGTCTAAAAAATACACCTACAATGGGTATTTTATCTAAAAATGGCGTAGATGCTGCAATACGATCGTTATACACTGTTTTCAAACCGCCTAAAACGAGTGCCCCTTTATCAGGAACAACCGCACTGGTACGACATCTTTGTAATCTTAGCCATGGCAGTTCAATAGTAATCTGAGTAACGGAAGGTAATCCTACTCCTGGCGCAGCACCTTCAAATTGGAGAGTACGAGTTCTAACACCCAGTAATTCTAATAAAGTAGGAAAAACATGAACAGTAACATATTTACGGTCGTAACTCATTACGGGTTTAACATCAAGCACAACACCGGTAGAAAAAGTATTCAGTACCGGCTGGTAAGCAATAGCGCCACCTTGAATATCACCATCTTGAATATACTGACGTTGTCTTAAGAATGCAATATTTACTCGTTGACCGTTAATAGCCACTATTTTAGGTGAATCAAGAATTGTTCCTTTACCTGTTTTTTCTAAAGCGTTGATTAACATATTAACACGCGGTTTACCAAGTATGGCAGATTGAAGTCCTAGTCCACCTATATCGGCCGGTGGTAATGCTTGTTCAACAAGATTATTTTGGTCACGGAAAGTGTAAGCTGTTCTAAAACGTGAATCTCTATTACCGCCCAGAAGGAAACCAGCGTTTACTGTAGGTTGTCCTGGTATATTAGGTGCATTCGCAATAGATGCCTGAGGAATATCTCTTAATTGCAAACCGAAATCTTCAAGAAAATTATCGGTTGTGGAGAGAAAAGTTGACTCAATAGAAATCATTGATGTTCTGAAAGATCTGAGTATTTGTAAAAACTCAATTATCTCTTCTTGAACTGAAGGAGTATGCACAACCATTAATTTATTACTCTCTCCTATTTTTTTTATGGTCACTCCCAATGCGGTATCATCCCATGTGCTTCCACCTTTGCGGTCTTTACCGGTATTTTTCTTTATCATATTAATAAGACCTTCATCACCGTCAATAGGAATAGTTACAACAGCTGGTAAGTCTTGGGTTGGATATTCCCAAGGTTTAGTACCTCCCGGTGTTAATGCCACTTCAATATTAGGACCAACAAAATCCGGGATTGGTCTAACAAGGTCTTCAACATTATGGACACGCCATTCTACTTCTTCTTCTAATGCGCTAAGACGTGTAATCCAAACGCATTTAAAGTTTTTATTAAATGTATAAGATAAATTATATAATTCTAAAAGATTTTTCAGGCCTATCTCTAATGGTAGTCCTACAAGAGAAAGAGATTTTTTATCATTTGGTGCTCCTTCTTGTCTTACATCTTGTGCATAAACAATAGGAATTTTATATTGCTGTTGAATATAATCAGTAACTTCGAATAAAGAAATTGTGCCATCCAACTTAAAATTGTGTTTAATTGTTTTCAATTTTCTTTTTATTTCTAGAATATCAGGATCTTCCTCTAACTTGCTCGCAATAACTGTTGGCGACTTACGTTTACTAGCTATTTTCCAAACATCAGGATCATAACGAATAATCTTATCATCAGCATAAGGAATAGCGGATTCCTTGAAATCCTCATAAAGTTCTTTTAGACGTTCTGATCTTAATTGTAAATAATTAGCCGACACTTCGTAATGTCTCGCACGAATGGCTTCTTTTTTCAGTTCAGAAGCTGATTGGAAATGCGGTGCTAGCGCCAAAATAGTATCAGCCAATCGTTCAGTTTCTTGAAAACGTTTTTGCTCAAAAGAGGTAATCGCTTCCTTGAAAAGGGTCTTTATTTTTTCGTTGAATTCTTGTTGTCTTTTTAGGTCTTCTTCTTGGGCAATACGCGCAGCCGCCTCACGACGCTGACGCATTAAGATCTCCTCTTCTTTAATAATTAAATTTTTAATTTCCTTGATTCGTTCTTGTGCTCTATTGAAATATTCTTTTAACCCAATATCGTAAGGTACCCACTTCAGTTTATTCTCAACAGCTTCAAATTCTGATTGCGCCTCATAGTATTTTCTTTCAGCCATTAACCGTTCACCGTTTAAGAAATGATTCCTGACGACTATTTCGGTTTCCTGAATTTTAACCGATAACTGATTCTGTAAAAATTCCTTAATAACTTTGATTTCATCAGCACGAGAGCCGAGAATTAACTGAATCTCGTTTAATAATTTTTTAGCCTCAGTATGATGAGGATTAAGTTCTAAGGCGTGTTCTATTTTGTCCTGCGCCTGAGTATAATTAAATTCTTTAAATAATTTCAAAGCCATTTCGTAATATTTTTGTGCAAGAAACTCATTCTCTTGCATTTTAATAGTTTTTTCCTTCTCTAATTCCGACATAACCTCTTTAAAGGAACCTATTTGTCCTCTTGTTGACTGGTCGTCTGCTCTGTTTATTTTAGATAAGTTTTCTGTAACTGCAGCCACAGATGAGCTTGCGGTAAAAGGATATTTACCAACAACACCCGCAATATCAGTAGTTCCAAATGATTTCCCTGTAAATAAGAAAGAAATTGTCCCATTTGCCTGAAGTGAAAGATCAGCAGAAATAAAAAACAATTGGGGTTTAATAATAGGCCAGTCTAATTTGAACTCGCAGATATTATTTTTTAGTTTAGAAGAAGAAAGTAAAATATCTTTAGTGGCATCAAAAATATCATCACCATTATCAATATAAAGTTTAATGTTTTTAATGTCGCTATCACTAAACGTGCCTTTTTGTTCAAATTGAACTGATTTTAATTTTACATCTGCTTGATTTGTAGCCATAGCAAATTGAACTAATGGTATATCATTTGAACCGGGTTGCATGGAAGCAGGAGCAATGTTTTCAATAACAACTACAGTCCCCGATATCTTATTGGGAGGTGGTATTTTAGTTCTAAGTGAACCGGTTGCGGCTCCACTACTACAACTGCTGTAAACAAACAAAATCATGAAAACAACGGGAATAAAGAATTTTCTCATAATACTACCTTCCGTAAAAAATACAATAACATGTTTTTTTTTATTATTAAATTGAAGTTATAAGATTTTAATTTTATTTTTTACCAGGCGAAGTTTTAGCCGCAAATTCAGTTTTTTGAACGCCAGCCTTCTTACAAATATTAAGAACAGAAACTACTGATTGGGCTGGAATTCTGTCATCAGGGTCTATTTTAACGGGTATTATATCTCCCTTCTCTGTTACTAAACTAAGTGCGATACTTCTGATATGTTTTTCAAGTGAATCCCAATCAGCAAATTCTTTTTCTCCTATTTTAATTCTTGTCAGAAGCGGCAGTTTATTTTCCGCGTATATTAACTTAATACGAATCTCGTCTAAAATAGGATATGTTACTTCGGTATTTGCCATTCCTTTATCTCTCGGCAAATAAGAATATAACTTTCCTTCTAATGATTTAAAATGAATAGAACACATAAAAAAG
>JAZDFP010000348.1:0-2711 GCA_043807745.1 Planctomycetota bacterium | reverse complement strand
GGTGGTGAATCAGGTGACGCGGTAGTAAATGTCAGATTATTTCCACTGGTTATTCCTCCGGCATTGGTCGCCACCACCCTGAAGTTATATGTGGTAGATATTGATAATGAAATTATGTTTGCAGAAACACTACTTGTAATGCCAAAAGTAGATGGAGTGGCAGTTGGACTACCTCCAAGATAACCTGTAGTTGTACCCCACTGAAAGTAGCAAGAGGTAACATTCAGCCCATTGGGACCGACCGTGCCATTTAATCTTGCTGAATTAAGAGTGATACTATCCGCAGGGTTAGTAGTACAGGTGGGTGGTATTCCTCCTGAGGTAGTAAAGTTTTGATTTGTTCCATTGTATGTAGTGCCACCTCTGGTTGCCCTGATTCTGAAGTTATAGGTGGTATTCGGTGTTAATCCGGTCAGGGAAGCAGAGACATTGATAAGACTCGTGCCGGAGCCAATGTTTTGATAAGGTGTAGTACTGCCATATCCTATACCTATGCCGTATTGGAAATATATAGTAGTGCTAACGCCATTGGGGTTGACCGTACCATTTAATGTGGCAGATGTCTGATTGATGTTAGTGGCAAGCTTGGTTGTTATAGATAGACTTTTTGGTGGTGGGGTGCTACTACCGCTACCGCCACCGCCTCCGCAACCGACATAATTAAATATAGCAACATAGCCAATAAATAAAACACCAATAATTATCATTACCAATTTTCTTTTATTCATAAAAATCCTCCTTATTAGTTAGGAGTTATTAATTAGGATAAAATCTATATATCTATATCCTGCTATAAATATACTTCTAATACCTTTAGTTGTCAAGTAAAACCTATAAAAATCCGTTATATCAAAATAATAGAACGCTGATTTGCTACGCAAATACGCAGATTAGAGGGATTTTTATGGATACCCAATGGGTGAAAATATAAAATGACTTTAATCCCATATAATATCTGCGTTTATCTGCGAAAATCCCTGCCCGCCTCTGGCGGGTGAACGTCCTAATTGATGGATATGGGTAGATTTTAATTTTGATAATATGGGACAAAAAATATTGACAAGGTTATAAAATTATGTAATAAGTTATCGCTTTGACTGAATTAATTCGTCCTATAAGGCGGACGGGCATCCCAGCCCGTTTACTAAACGGAGATTAATATGAAATATGCTATTATTAAAATGGGCTCTAAACAGTATAAGGTAAAAGAAGGTGAAACGGTTTTAGTAGACATCAAAAAAACCGAGACTGGTAAGGAAATAACATTCTCTGATGTTTCTCTTTATGTTGACGGTGATAATGTTAAAATAGGTAATCCGATGATAGCCGGAGCTAAGGTTATCGGTAAGGTTGGTGAAATAGTTAAAGGTAAAAAAGTAATGATTGGCAAATTCCGCAAACGCGAAGGATACCATCGGACTCAGGGACATCGTCAAAAATATACCCTCGTGGATATTACTCAAATTATGGCTACCTAAAACCTCAAAGAACACTAAGCACCTGCTCCGACGTCACGTCAGGGCAGTCACAAAGACACTTCGTGCTCTCTGTGGTTCAGTAATATATAGTGGTTATTAGTCAAAAGTCCCCATAGTTTGTCATTCCTGCGAAAGCAGGAATCCAGACCCGCCTGACCAGACAGGCAAGTAACCTAATACTGGATTCCCGTTTACACGGGAATGATCCCGCCGAGGCGGGAAAGAAGAATGAGAACTTTCGGTTAATCACTACTATAAATATATAAAATGGGAAAATACCGTAAATTTATCATCGGGTTAATTATTTTCCTGATACTCACCCCTTATCTTGTCTTCAGTAAACCTAATAACAAGAATCAACCACACCCGCAACCGCCTTCAGAGCCACCACTAATTACAGATAATACTTTTCATCATATTGCCGCTGCTATACATCTCCAAACACCGATAAGTGGTGGGAAAAGAAGTTTAAACGACTATATCAAACTTGCCAAACAACACGAAATAGGCATATTAATTATTACAGACCATGATAACCAACGATATGAGTATGGCATCTGGCCTTTTCGTTGGCTAATCAAAAAAACATTTGAAGAAACCTCGGTATTGAAATACGGCATTGAGAAATATTTCCCCCTATTAAAACAGGCCGGTTCATCTTCTGATGATGTTTTAATTATTGATGGTGTAGAATCAATGCCATTTTATTATTGGGAAGGCAGTTATTTCCAGAAGAACCTATCTCTTAATGACCGGGGGAAACATTTATTGGTAATCGGCTTAAATGATGTCAATGCCTATAAAAATCTTCCTTTAGTCGCTAACGGCAAATCCCGTTTTAATCAATATAATAGCAGCCAGGGTTATGCGCCATATCAAGACTTAATAAATTATGTTAATTCAAAAGGCGGGCTGGTGTTCTGGTCTCATCCGGAAGCAAGGGAATCCAAATTAATCCGTGGCATTAAAGTTAATACATTAGCCTATCCTGAGGCAATTGAAGCAACCACCAATTATACCGGCTTCGGCATATTTTGGGAAGGATACCAGAAAATCGGATTACCCAACGGTATCTGGGATAATGTCCTCAAAGAATATTGTGATGGAAGACGCAGCAAACCGGTCTGGGCTATCGGTGAATTAGATGATTACGGCGAAAAAGACATTAGCAGACTCCTGACTGTCTTATTGCTCAAACAAAAATCATATCAAACCGCCATAGATGCCTTAAGA
>JAZDFP010000347.1:0-5570 GCA_043807745.1 Planctomycetota bacterium | reverse complement strand
CTTACTGGACTCTACAAACCCTATAAACTTAATTGAAGCCGTGCACGGCTCACCGGCGGCTGTTCTGAATGCATCAGGACAGGGACGCAATTTCTCTAACTCTAAACATAGAGAAAGGGGGTGAGCCAGAATGAAGTTAGTCGTAATCAGAAAAGGAGCAAGGACAGGTTCGCAACTAAATGTTTTTTGTTGTCCACCTATGACATTCCCGAGTACGAAGGGATAAAGGGAAATTATGTTGGGCTGGGGGCTCTTGTGGGCAACACAGGAGCTTCCAGGGCCTAATACAATAACAGTTACAGGTTTCAAGTTGCAGGTTACAGGTTAATATTATAATTGCACTTGACAAAACTTGTAACTTGTAACCTATAACTTGTAACTTTAATTATGTTATGTTAAAATTATCGCGTCATACGTTGTTCTATAATGATTATCCCAAACCCGGCGAGTATCTGGTCTTTAATACCCGGACACAGGCAATAATGGAACTCAACCGACAGGTAAAAGACTTCATTGACCGTGTTACCAATAATGGAAAGACAAAACACACGGATAAACTTTCTCCGGAAGAAAGTGATTGTCTTAATACCCTGAAGGATTCAGGCATTATCGTTGAGGATAATATAGATGAGACCCGTATCATGGAACACTGGTTCAACCAAATCAAATACCAGAGCAAGACATTAGACGCCACGATTCTGACCACCTACCAATGTAATTTCGCCTGTGTGTATTGTTTTGAGGAACGGGTCAAGCGGGATAAATCATTGAGTGATGAAACCGCTCATCAGATTATTGAATGGTTAAAACTCAAGGTGGAAGAGAAACGACCTGAACTCCTGCGTCTGGCGTTCTACGGCGGTGAGCCATTGATGAATCCCAAGGCGATTCTGGATATTTCACGAACTCTCAACAACTGGTGCAGAGAAAAAGGCATTAAGTTCGTGTTCGTGATAGTAACCAACGGCTCATTGATTAAGGAGAATCTGGTAGATGAGATGCTCAAATCAGGTCTTTCAAGTATCAGGATAACACTGGATGGCGACCGGGAGCATCACGATAGAAACAGGCCATTTTTAGACGGCCGGGGCTCTTTTGATGCCATCATCAAAAATATCTCTGCAGTCATAGACAAAGCCAAGATAGAAATCAGCGGTAATTTTGATAAAGACAACATAAATAGTTTCAGAGCCCTACTTGATTATCTGGAGCAGAAAGGTTTGTCCAAGAAGATTAGCAAGATGATGTTTGCGCCGGTGGTTGCGCGTATGGGCGAGGTAGGCACACCATCCGTAGAAATGGTGGGCTGTCACTCGCTTTCCAATGAACTATCTGACGATGCACTTAAATTGAGGAAAGAATTGATTCAGCGCGGATATAATGTGGACCCGGCGGCAGTAACCACAAGTTGCCCGATGGGCCATGATAATTCAATGGTTGTGATTGACCCGTATGGCGATATTTATAAGTGCCAGGCGTTTGTAGGCAGACCGGAATTCTCTATCGGGAATGTCCGTGAAGATGATTTCAATTACCGCCAGATTGAGTTTATGACCGCGAACACCTGGAAGCAATGCCTTGATTGCGTTTATGTGCCGATGTGCGGCGGCGGGTGCAGATTTATGGCCCAACTGAAACATTCGGATTATTCCAGGGTTGCCTGCGATATTGATTACTATAAGAATATATTTCCCGAGTTACTCAAGATGGATTATGAAAGGAAGGCATTGTAACAATTGACATAAAGGAGGAGATTTTTATAATAATGACTTCTTAATCAATCGTTAAGGAGTCATTTCAGTGTTAGGATTAAAACAGACATTAGTAAAACTTATTCCCAAGCGAATCTGGTATCAGGTCGGACTGGTATTTGCCCTGATACTATCTATCTCGCTTCTATTTTTAGGATTTATGCTTATAAAAACAAGTAAAGAAGCAGTAAGAAATTCGGTGTTAAGAGACTATCAGGAAATAACCAGCACAGCCACAAGACAAATAAGTGATTTTATAGACCAGCCCAAAAGTCTTTTAATCAATACAGCCGGTATCTTAGGCACCACTACGGTAAAAGATATTGAGACGCAAAAATTCATGGTTTATCAGTTAATCACAGACCATCCGACCTTATTTGAAAGATTATCTATAACAAATATTAAAGGCCGAGAAATACTCAGTTCAGACTTATCCACTTCAGAGAAAGATTATTCTCTTTCTAAAGTGATGCAAGAAGTTCTTAGCAGTCAGAAACCATCTATCTCAAAAGTATATTTCTCTGCAGAGCATTTTCCTTATATCACTATTGCGGTGCCGATAAAAAGACTGAATCAACTGGATAGAGTTTTAATCGCCGAGGTCAAGTTAAACTCTATCTGGAAGATTGCGAGTGAGATAAAATTAGAACATAGCGAGGTTTTCCTTGTTGATGAAGAAGGATATGTGCTGGTCCATAATGAGGAAAAGAAGGTGTGCCGGGGAGAGAACCTGAAAGAGTCTGCGGCTATTAAGTCCGTATTACAGGGTAAAACAGGCAGTATTGAAGAGGATTTATCCGAAGGAAAGAGTCATAAGCAATGGCTGAGCGCCTATGCGCCAATCAATCCATTGGGCTGGGGTTTGGTGATTCGGCAACCGCTCCAGACCGCCTATGCCTTTTCATTCAGGATGCAGAAAACGGCTGTTGCCATTATTGCGGTGGCTATTCTTATGGCTATTCTATCAAGTCTGTCAATCGCCAGATGGATAGTCCATCCCATAAAAGAACTAACCGAAGTAACGGAAAAAGTGGCAGCAGGTAATTTAGACCAGGAAATAAAGTCCGAGCGAAATGATGAGATAGGCAGACTAATCCGTTCTTTTAACGAAATGGCAAGGAGATTGAAAAATACCAAGCAGTTAGAAAAACTATCCAATATCGGAGTCGCTACTTCCAAAATAGCGCATGAATTAAGAAATCCGCTGGTTGCCTTGAAGACATTCATCCAACTCTTACCCAAGAGACACCAGAGCGACAAATTCATTTCCGAATTTAATGAGATTGTGCCGCAGGAATTGGCGCGGTTAGAAAAAATGCTCGGAACCCTGACCAATTTCTCAGCAGAACAACGATTACAACTGAAAGAATACGATATTATATCATTAATGAGAAGCAGTCTGGAATTATTCAAGGAACAAATAACCCAACAAAAGGTTAATATCTCCACTGTATTTGAACCTGATAATATTAATTTATCCATTGATAGCGATAGAATTAAGCAGGTATTTATTAATCTGATTCGGAACGCCATTGAATCAATGCCTGATGGAGGTAATCTGACTATTAATTCAAAAATATGTCTGGATGGCTATAATCCTAAATATAATCCACTTTCCGAGAAGCAAAAAGTGGTGGAGATAAAAATCAGTGATACCGGTTACGGGATGGACGGGCATACCTTAAACAATGCCTTTGAACCATTCTATACCTCAAAACGAGGCGGGCTGGGATTGGGATTAACTATCTCTAAGGAAATTATAGAACAACATCAGGGAATCATACAAGTTGAGAGTCAAAAAGATAAAGGGACTACTTTCACTATAAAATTACCGGTAAGGAGTTAAGAATATATGGATAATAATTTACCTCAAATTCTAGCTGTAGATGACGACCCGGCTGTGCTGAAGAGTATAAAAACCGTTTTTGACGGTGAGTATCATTTCCATTTTGCCCAAAACGCCGCCGAGGGTCTGACGCTGATTGACAAACAGGATATTCAGTTAGCGATTATTGACCTGGGCCTGCCTGATATGAACGGCCTACAACTCCTAAAAAAGATTAAAGGAATAAATCCTTCTATTGAGATAATCGTGCTGACTGCGGATAATTCATTACACAGCGGAGTTGAAGCGATGAAATCAGGTGCCTGCGATTATGTGGTAAAACCTTTTGATGTTGACCAAATCACACTGGTGGTCAAAAATGCGATAGAGAAAGCCAAAATGCAACAGGAACTGCATTACCGCAGATTAATAGATGCAGAAAAGAACAGGACACTAATCGGAGAGAGTAAAACGATGCAAACGGTCTTCCAGATGATAAATAATGTAGCAAAGAATGATGCGACGGTATTAATCACAGGTGAGAGTGGAACGGGTAAAGAACTGGTTGCCCAGGCAATCCATAATAAAAGCCAGCGAAAGGATAGTCCCTTTGTGCCGGTTAATTGCGGGGCAATCCCTAAGGAACTCATAGAAAGCGAATTATTCGGCCACGAGAAGGGTTCTTTCACCAGCGCTTCTTATAAACGACTCGGTAAATTTGAGATTGCCCACCGAGGAACCATCTTACTGGACGAAATCAGCGCTTTGCCGATTGAACTCCAGAGCAAATTACTACGCGTGCTTCAGGAAAAAACTATTGAACGAATAGGCGGAATGCGTCCGATAGCCGTGGATGTAAGAATTATTGCGGCCAGTAATGTTGACCTTAAAGAACAGATTAAACAAGGTCAATTCAGGGAAGACTTGTATTACAGGCTTAATATCGTTCCATTAGAAATACCGCCTCTGCGGGAACGCAAAGAGGATATTCCGCTATTGGTGGACCATTTCCTTAATTTGTATAATAAACAATATCATCGTCGCATAAGAAAAATCTCTCCTGAAGTAATGGAATATTTTTCTACTTATGAATGGAAAGGAAATGTCAGGGAATTGGAAAATATCATCCAGCGTCTGCTGGTCATTACGCCGAACTCATCAATTACCATTAGCAAATTACCTCCAGAAATACGCAACACAAAAGAGTCTGAAGAGATTGGGAACAACCGCCCCTTAGAGGAAGCACTGACCATATACGAAAAGGAATATATCCGGAAGGCATTATTAAAAACAAATAATAACCGCATAGAAGCTGCGGACTTACTGGGCATACATCGCAATACACTGCTCAATCGCATCAAAGTTCTTGGGCTTGATAACGAAGAATAAATTAGAAAACTGCCGGGGCATTCTCTAAGTCCTCACACTCATTTGGCATGCTAAGAAGTTTGGCTTACTCCCCTATCTCCACTATTTTATGCCTGGATTTTAAGCCGCGGACGATTTTAATCTGCTGTTTGGCGATATGAAAATGGCTGGCTAATATTTCAATAAGTGCATCATTTGCTTTGCCATCAATAGGCGGTGCAGTCAGATATATCTTGTATTGACCTGTTGATTCTTCCTTGACCTCGTTTTTGGATGCTCTTGGTATTACTTTGATATTTAAAAGCATAATCAGATATGTAATTTAGATTGCTTCGTCGCTCCGCTCCTCGCAATGACATTCTTTGCGTGTCATTGCGAGCGATAGCGAAGCAATCTCTATCAAACCTTGAAATTCCATACGAGAACTTATTACTTCTTTTCTAATTCCTGCATGCCCCGTTAGAAGCGTCCAATAGCAAGTAATTAGATTTACTCAAAAGATTATTCATTTGGTTGCGTTCGCTTCTAACGGGCTGGGAAGCCCGACAAAGGTTGCTACTGCATCTTCATTGCCAGGTTAGACGGATTCTGGGCATATTCCATCATATCCTGATAGGTAATCTTTT
>JAZDFP010000346.1:0-12117 GCA_043807745.1 Planctomycetota bacterium | reverse complement strand
TCTCGGGCAGGAAATATGATGATAAGGAAATGAAACGGGTTTTATCGCTATCCAAAGAATGCAGTGTTCTCTGGAAGAAAGTATTGGAGACTGCATCGGCGATTCCATCGCCTCTTAATTTCTTTGACGGGACCATCCAGATGGGACCGGCTGTAGTGATGCGCGGAACACAACAGGCAGTGGATTATTATAAATTACTGCTGTCTGAATTGGAGGAACGGGTAAAGAATAAAGAAGGCGTGGTGGAAGGCGAACAATTCAGGCTCTACTGGGACGGAATGCCTATCTGGGGTAAACTCAGGCCGATGGCGGAATTATTCGCTAAGATGAAGACCTGCGTAGTGGCTTCAACTTATTGTAATTCCTGGATATTCGACGCATTTTCCGCCGAAGGCGGATCCGCCTCAGGCGGAGACCCCGACCCTTTTAACAGTATGGCGCGGGCATACATAGAATTATTTATCGTCCGCTCGGACGAGGCAAAAGAGAAATACATTGAGCAGATGATAAAGAAGTTCAAAGTCAACGGTATCATTTTCCACGAGGCAAAGAGTTGCGCCAATAATACCAATAGCAGATACGGGATGCCCCAGAGATTACAAAACAGGTTAGGAATACCCAGCATCGTTATTTCAGGCGACCTGAATGACTTGAGGTGTTACTCGGAAGAGCAGACCAGGACTGCGATTGAGGCGTTTATAGAACAGTTGCAATCTGCATAGGAAAATCCATTAGCCACAGATTACACAGATTAAACTCAATCTTTGAGTGGTTAATATTTATTTAGGCGGTTCGGGTTGGTTATCAGAAGATTTTATGGCGAGGGCATCCGGTAATATAGCAGCCGCAATAGGTGCGGATACTTCTGAGCCTTTACCGCCGTGTTCCACCACTACCACAAATGCGATTTGAGGTTTATCATAAGGCGCAAAACCAGCTACCCAGGCATGTGATTTATGACCCCAAACTTCAGCTGTCCCAGTCTTAGCCGCGACCGGGAAATCCCTGAGTTTAGTGCCATATGCCGTTCCACCTTCCGAATGAACTACTTTATATAGACCATTCTGAATATGTTTTATGGTATCAGGCGATAAAACTACTTTAGGAGAACACGAATCAGACGAATTCGGCGAATAAGACGAATCAGAATTATTAGTGGGATTCGTTCCATTCGTGCTATTCGTGTTTATGGGCACCGGTGTTTTAAGGATACGCGGCCTAACAAGGACTCCGCCATTGGTTAATGCCGCCATCATCCGAACGATCTGCAAAGGTGTTACCATCAAATCACCCTGCCCGATTGATAAATTAAGCGTTTCGGACAATGACCACTTTGATGTTGGAGATATTGGATTATTCCCATTTTTATCTGATTGGACTGGTAGTTTTGCTAAACGTCCCTGATTCTCGCCCGGTAGTTCTATACCGCAAAGATGCCCGAATCCCATCTTATCACCCCATTTGGTTATTGCTTCACCACCGGCTAATTTCCCGATATTGAAAAAGTAAACGTTACAGGAATTTTTAAATCCGTCTTCTAAAGACAGTGAGCCGTGTTCCCGCTGGAATTCTACAATCCAGCACTTAAATTTTTTATATGAAGAAGAGAAATAACCGTTGCAATGGAAACTGGTATTCAGAGTGATTTTGCCTTCTTCTAAAGCGGCGATAGCAGTAATTATTTTGAAAATAGAACCGGCCGGATATTCGCCGGAAATGGCTCTATTATATAAAGGTTTAGATGGTGATTTGGTGATATATTCTGCCGTTTCTTTATCCACCGGTGGTTGAAGAAGGTTAGGATTAAATGAAGGCGAACTTGCCATAGCCAGTATTTCACCATTATGTATATTCATTACTATAACAGCACCGGTTTTACCTTTCAATGCCTCTTCTGCCTTTTTTTGCAGTGCCATATCAATCGTCAGCATGACATCAGAAGGTTCTGTTGAATTAGTCCGGCTTAATTCTCGTTTCTGTTTATTTGAGTAGTCGTATTCACTAAGTCTAACAGCATATTTACCTATCAGTGATTTATTATGCAACTTTTCTACCCCGGTACGACCTATAAATTTATCCTTGAATTCACCCATATCAATCAAGGCTTCATAGGTGTTTTCATCTACATCCGGGCTGAGTATATCGTGGAAATAATTATTTTCTACGAAATCCTGATATTCTTCTTTCCAAATAGGACCTGTATAACCTATCACATGGCAGGCAAGTTCATTGTAGGGATAAAATCTTGAAATGGTTTCTGAAACATTGAATCCCGGGAAAATATCAGGATGAGCATCAATCTGTAATGCCTGCTCCAAAGAAAGACCTGAAAATAATTTATATTTGTTGCGGTATTGCTGTTTAATGAACTGCTTTTTCTCACGCTCTGTTTTCTTTTCTGCCTGACTGATAACTTTTTGCTGGATAGCTTTAATCTTGGAGATAATAACATCTGTTCTGCATTTCAAGATACCGGCTAATTTGTTTATGATACCCGCCTGACCGGTCGCCAGATCGGGCAGGTCTGATTGAGATGAACTATCATCAAAATAATAAGTAATATCTTTATGGTTTTTCTCCACTGCAAAGTATTTGAAAGGAGTAATAAAGAGGTCAAAAGTAAGTTTATTGGTAACCAGAACATTTCCATTACGGTCAAGGATTTTACCTCTCGGGTCAGATATTAACTCAATAAGAGTAGCGTATTTCCGCGCCTGCGTAAGATAATAAGAATTATTAATCACCTGGGATGAAAATAATCGGGCAATAATAACAAAAAAGATGGCGCCGATGAATCCTAAAAATATTAAAATCCGTTTCTGGAACATAGAGCATATAGCATCCCGACGTAACGTCGGAACGCTTTTCTAACGGGCTGTAACTTTACGAAGACTTTCTTTATAACGACCGAATTTTCCCTTGTAAGTATTCCGAAGAAATTGTATCAGATGTAAAACTTCTTTACATGTATTAGTCTTGGGTGTGGAAAGAAGTTGTTGAAATGCTTGGACTGAAGTCAGTTTGCTCCGCCAGATAAGTCTATAAGATTCTTCTAATGCCTTAATAGTGTCTTCAGAAAAACCCCGTCTTTGCAAGCCGATGATATTAAGAGCCCGGACTTTAGCAGGATGCCCCTCTACAATCATATAAGGAGGCACATCCTGGATAATTTTTGCGATACCGCCTATAAAAGAATGTTCTCCAATAGTTACCAGATGATGGACACCTGCTAAACCTCCTAAAGAAGCATAATTTTCTATTTTGACATGGCCACCTAATTGAACCCCATTTGCTATGATGATATTATCACCCAATATTCCGTCATGCCCGATATGACAATAAGCCATAAGATAGTTATTATTACCTACAATTGTTTCTCCATTATCCTTTAATGTTCCGGTATTAATAGTTATGAATTCTTTAAAGACATTATTATCTCCTATATTTAACGTGGTTGGCTCATCTTTATAGCTTATATCCTGAGGCGGTGTCCCGATACTGCAATAAGGAGAGAAATTATTATTTTTACCTATAGTGGTATGCCCTGTAATATTACAATGGTGTCCGATACGATTATCAGGACCTATTTTTACATCGGGTCCAATAATACTATAGGCGCCGATTAGGGCATTATCAGCAATTTCAGCACCTTTTTCTATAATTGCGGTTGGATGGATATTATTCATAAATTTTAGTCAACGACCGTAAAGGTCGTTGTCTACCGAGGTTTTTAGTAGCCAACGAGGTTTATCCTCGTTGACGCGTTGTCTATTCCTTATCAATGAGCATAAATTTAATCTTAGCCTCGGAGACGATTTCGCCTTCCACCAGAATTCTGGCATCCACCTGAATAATCCTGGCTTTGATTTTGACGGTTTCTACTTCTATCCTTAACTGGTCTCCCGGTATTACCGAACGCCTGAATTTTGCTTCATCAATAGAAAGAAGCACCGCGAGTTTATTTTCATTGCCGGCCTTAGAAAGAAGCAAGGCGCCGGCTAATTGACCCATTGCTTCAACCTGTAAAACTCCAGGCATAACGGGCATACCAGGAAAGTGTCCCTGGAAATACGGTTCGTTTACAGTAACATTCTTTATACCGACTGCCCTTTGGTAGCCCTCCATTTCTATAACCCTGTCTATTAATAAAAATGGATAGCGATGCGGAAGAATATTTTGGATTTCCCTGATATCCATTCTTATGCCTTTCTTGGTTGTATTAACTGGGATATCAATATGATTTGAGTTTAATTGTTTTTCGTGATTCATATTCTTACCCTTTCATTAAATTAAGCCCTTACGGGCAACTAAATAAATATCTGCCACCAAGACACTAAGAATTCTTTGTGCCTTTGTGTCTTCGTGGCTAATTTTGATATTCTTATCTTAATTATTCATTAACTTAGCGAGTTTGGCAACAAATTGAATGTTTTGTTTATGCCCACTTTTAGCAGCAATAATTTTACCGATTAAAGAGGCATTCAATAAGTATAAATCACCAAGCAGGTCTAAAATTTTATGGCGCACAAACTCATCCTTAAAACGAAGAGTATTATTGACGATTTTGTCTTTATCCACCACGAGTAAATTTTGATAATTAGCCCCCTTACCCAAGCCTTGTGATATAAAATGCGCCACTTCATCAGCCATACAAAAGGTGCGAGCCGTTGCTATTCCTGAAATAAAATTATCCTCTGATAGATTTATAATTAGATGTTGCGTCCCGATTATCGGCGCATTATGTGAAAAAGTATATTCTATACTGAGCCCTTCCTCATCAGAAGGAAAAGCCGATATGGAACATTCTCCTTCATTATAAATAATAGGTTCTTTTATCGTGAGCGTTTTTTTAGGTGCCGCCTGTTCTTTAATACCTGCTTTTAATAATAAATCTACAAATAATTTAGCACTCCCATCAACATTGGGTATCTCTAACGAATTTTTGCGACATGAACCAATCGGCTTGATTTCCATATCAAGATTAGTAATACCCAATCCGTTCAAGGTTGCCATTAAATGTTCTATGGTCTCTATTACTACACCGTCTTTACCTACAGCGCTACGGCGATATTGAACTACACTGTTTTTGATAGAGATGGGGATTCTGATGTCGTTTCCGCCATCGGCGGAAACAATGAAATTGATACCACTATTAATATTGGTCGGGCGAAAAACCAATCTTACTTTTTCTCCGCTAAAAAGACCAAACCCTTCATAAGTGATTTCATTTTTAATGGTTCGTTGGTTCAATGTAATCATTACCATTCAGTCTATATTTAAATCATTACTTGTCAAGGAAACTTCGTAAGCACAGATGGGCACAGATTTTCCTTCCAGAATATAATTAGTGTAATCGGTGAAATCTGTGGTTGCTTTACACTTTTCTATACGACAAGAAAATTCTGTAAAACATAGACAAATCATAATATAAAATTTA
Source organism: Planctomycetota bacterium (assembly GCA_043807745.1). GTDB lineage: Bacteria > Planctomycetota > MHYJ01 > JACQXL01 > JACQXL01 > JAZDFP01. The sequence goes on along the minus strand of JAZDFP010000346.1, from coordinate 6,680 downwards.
TAATATTTGGTTATCCTTATTATGAGTAATTACATATCTATTCGTGGAGCAAACGAACATAATCTTAATAATATCAACATTGATATTCCTCGTGATAAATTAATCGTAATTACCGGGGTAAGCGGTTCAGGTAAAACCTCTTTAGCATTTGATACTATTTATGCCGAAGGTCAACACCGTTATATTGAAAGTCTATCGGCTTATGCAAGACAATTCTTGGAACAGATAGCCAAACCTGATGTGGAATCTATAGCAGGGTTGCCACCAACGATATCAATAGAACAAAGAGGTGGAACCGGAACCCCCCGTTCTATAGTAGCAACCACCACGGAGATTTATGATTATTTGCGAGTCATCTTTGCCCGTCTTGGGCAACCGCATTGCTATAAATGTAATCGGCCTGTTGTCCGTCAATCAGCCCAGCAAATTATCCAGCAGATTCAGTCATTACCAACCTATACAAGTATTGTTATTCTGGCACCGATTATCCGTGGTAAAAAAGGCGAACATCGTGAGGTCTTTGACCGCATCAAACGTAATGGTTTTATCAGAGTGAGAGTAAACGGTAAAATAGTGGAACTGACATCTTCAATTCCCCGCCTGGATAAATATAAAAAACATAATATTGAAATTGTTGTCGATCGCCTGACTATTGAACCTAAAGAATCATATAAAAGCAGGTTAGCAGATTCTGTAGAAACAGCCCTCAGATTAGGCGAAGGATTAATAATCATTTCTCATGCCCCGTTAGAAAGAACCACTCTACGAACCCTGACGGGTTCTCAGAGCGAGAACCCGGAACGGGTAATTGGAGACAAAGATAAACATATTAGTCCTCACCCCGACCGTCCCGCCTGGCGGGATTCTAACGGGCTGAGAAGCAACAAAAACTTGCTACTGCATCAGAACGCAACACAAAGCATAAAAGATTCAATCCATCGTGTCTCACATTCCAAATATTCCGATATGGTATTTTCCGAACATTATGCCTGCCCGGACTGCCAAATCAACTTCTCTGAATTAAGCCCCCGCATATTTTCATTTAATTCGCCTTATGGTGCTTGTCTCCGTTGTAACGGATTAGGAACACGCATGGAATTAGATATGGATTTAATTATTCCTGATAAATCACTAAGTTTATCAGATGGCGCTATAGAAGCATGGCGTAAATCCGGACATCGAATGGCGATTTATTATTCTTATGTTTTAAAAGAATTTGCCAATCATTTTAATATCAGTCTCAACACCCCTTTTCATAATCTACCTGAAGAAAAAAGACGAATTCTCATCTATGGCACTACCCCAGCCGACGAACACAAATATGGCAGAGATTTTACAGGAGTAATTCCGGACCTTGAACGCCGTTTTTATAAGACGCAAAGCGAATCTGTAAAGCATAAAATACTTTTTTATATGAGTGAATTACCCTGCCCGGTTTGTAAAGGCGCAAGACTTAAACCGGAACCGTTAGCGGTTAAACTCGGCGGTAAAAATATCCACGAAATTATTACAATGTCAGTAAAAAATGCTTATCGTTTCTTTAATGAATTAAAACTAACACCGGAACAAATTATTATCGGTCAACTGGCTCTTAAAGAAGTAAAAAACAGGCTATCATTTTTGATGGGTGTCGGTCTTTCTTATCTTACTTTAGACAGACGTAGTTTAACACTATCAGGCGGCGAAGCCCAGCGTATCAGACTTGCCTCCCAAGTAGGTTCCGGATTAGTCGGGGTTTGTTATGTTCTTGATGAACCGACTATTGGACTTCATCAACACGATAATCAAAAACTGCTGGATACGTTAAAGAAATTAAGAGACCTCGGTAATACCGTAATTGTAGTCGAACATGATGAGGATACAATTAGAGCATCTGATTATCTGATTGATATCGGTCCTGGTGCAGGCAAACGAGGCGGAAAAGTTATTGTCTCAGCACCAATAAAAGAGACTCTCAATGGAAATTATTCGTTGATTAAGCCATTGCCTACTATCCACGAACGCCCCCCTAATCAAACAGTCAACACCCCCGCCAACGGAACAAATTCATCTTCGTCATTATCCGCCTTTGGCGAGACCCCACTGGGTAATACTTCTTTAACACTTCAATATCTTACCGGGAAATTACGTATAGAACCGCCGAAACAAAGACGATTCAGCAATAATTTATTTCCCTTACCTGTTTTTAATAAGGAAAAATGGAAGAATTCATCTAATTGGCTGACCATCACAGGTGCCAGAGCATTCAACCTTAAAAACATCAATGTTTCCATTCCATTAGGATGTTTCACTTGTGTTACTGGTGTTTCTGGATCCGGTAAAAGCACCCTCATCAACGAAATACTTTATAAAGGATTGTTGCGGAAACTTTATAAAAGCCGCATCCATTCTGGCGAATGTGACGATATATTGGGTGTAGAAAATATTGATAAAGCAATTATCATTGACCAGTCGCCGATCGGACGAACACCGCGTTCTAATCCTGCTACATACACCGGGGTATTTGACGAAATACGCAAGGTTTTTGCTTCAACTAAAGAGGCAAGACTGCGCGGCTATAAGCCAGGTCGATTCAGTTTTAATCTTAAAGCCGGCCACTGTGCTGCTTGCCACGGACAGGGAACCAAACTCATTGAAATGCATTTTCTGCCGGATATTTACATTGTCTGTGAGCAGTGTAAAGGCAAACGTTATAACAGAGAAACATTAGACATTCTTTATAAAGGCAAAAATATCGCTGCTATATTAGAAATGGAGGTATCCGCAGCCATAGAGTTCTTACAGAATTTTCCTAATATCCTCAGAATCCTTAAGACACTGGAGAGCGTCGGGTTAGGTTATATCGCTCTTGGCCAAGCCAGCACCACCCTTTCCGGTGGCGAAGCACAAAGAATTAAATTAGCCACTGAACTCGGACGAGCTCCTACCAATAAAACTATTTATATCCTTGATGAACCTACTACCGGATTACATTTTTCTGATATAAATAAATTACTCAATGTTCTTAACCGTTTAGTAGACCGTGGCAACACGGTTGTAGTTATAGAACATAATATGCATGTAATAAAAATGGCTGATTATATTATTGATCTCGGGCCTGAAGGAGGCGACGCAGGCGGGTCAGTTGTTGCCACCGGCACACCCGAAGAAATCGCTAAAAATGAACGTTATTATACTGGTAAAATATTAAAGAAATATCTATAATTTTTAATTAAGTTTCAGGTTTCAAATTAGAGATTATTTATTTGACCTGAAACTTATAAAGTGTAACTTAGAACTTACTTGCCCCGCACATAACCAGTAACGGTGGGTATACTAAAGTAGTAGGTTATGTGCGGGGTGAACAAAAGGATTTAATTTATATGAATAAAGATATAGATATTAAAGGATTGTTTGCCGCTGTGGTAGCAAGGAATGCTTCCGATTTATTTATCAAAGTCGGCGTGCCTCCGACTATTCGAATACTCGGACAATTAGAAAAACTTCCTCAAACCACCCCACTTACTCAGGAAATGGTCGAGAAACTGTTTATGGAAATTACTACCGAAAAGTCACGCCAAAAATTCATGGAAACTAATGAGATAGATGCTGCTTATGAGGTTTATGGGCTCGGTCGTTTCCGTGCCAATATTTTCAGGCAAAGAGGTTTTATTGGAATGGCTTTTAGATATATTCATTCTGATATACCAAGTATTGAAGACCTAAATCTTCCGTTCAAACCATTAGAAAAGTTAGCGACAACTACCAGAGGATTGTTTTTGGTAACTGGTACAGCCGGCAGCGGGAAATCAACCACCATCGCCAGTTTCCTCAATCACGTTAACAAAAATTGGAAAAAACATATTATCACTATAGAAGACCCTGTAGAATATATTTTTGTGGATGATAAATGCATTATAGACCAAAGGGAATTAGGAATAGATACTTTTTCTTTTGCTGAGGCATTAAGACATTCGGTCCGTCAGAGTCCTGATATTATTATGATTGGAGAATTGCGCGACAAGGATACGATGGAAACAGCCATCAATGCCGCCGAAACCGGACATCTGGTTATCAGTACTGTTCATAGCATTAATTCATTCCAGACCATAGAACGAATCGTCAATATGTTCTCACCACATCAACACAAACTTCTTTATCAACAATTATCATTACTTCTACAAGGGATTATCTCACAGAGACTGCTGGTACGTTCTGATGGTAAAGGGCTTATCCCGGCCGCTGAAATAATGCTCTCCACTCCGACTATTAAAAATTTAATCTACGAAGGTAAAATTCCTGAAATATATGCTCCCATCCAGGAAGGGTATAACTATTATGGCACACAGACCTTTAACCAGTCTCTCAAATATTTATTCCAGAACAATTTCATTTCCGTTGCTGATGCCTTAGCATATTCTGATAAACCAGAGGAATTAAAATTGGAATTGCGAGGTATTATCAAAGGCACTGACGATTTTGATTTTAAAGTGAAATAAATAGACAAAAATATCAACCTCGTTAGGGGTGCTTGAGGTAAACTCGCTTCCGGGGAGACAATTACTCTTATCCTGTATTATTCATAAGACGTTTAGATTGATGACACTTTGTTTGAGATTGCTTCGTCGTCCCGCCCAGCGGGACTCCTCGCAATGACATTCTTTGCGTGTCATTGCGAGCGACCCCGCCCTGGCGGGGGAGCGTGGCAATCTTACCTGTAAGTTTATGAATAATGCGGGTTATCTAACTATTAAATTATTATAAATATTTCTTGACAAATTAACAATGAAATGGTAATTTATATCTCATTACTAATCTGAAATATATAAATATAAAGGAGGGAATTTATATGCTTAAAACAAAATCCATACGGAATGTTTCGCTCCGGATGAAACTCGGACTATTCACCCTATTAACATCTATCATCATCACTGGTTTCAATGGATGCGGTGGCGGTGGAGGCGGCGGCAGTAGTAGCGGAAGCAGTGCAAAGGTTCCATCAGTAACAACTAGTCCAGCTACTGAGGTAACTGACATTTCCGCTACTTTGAATGGAACGGTTAATCCAAATGGTTTGAGCATCACCAGATATTTCCAGTGGGGTGTAAGCTCGTCATACGGCAACACTACACCTTTTCAATCCATCAGCGCCAGTTCCGGTATTATCAATATTTCTTATCCGCTAAGCGGCTTAGTTCAGGAGACTACCTATCATTTTAGAGCAGTAATAAACGTACCCAGTCTCGGGCAGACATTACGCGGTGCAGATGTAACATTTACTACATCACCACCTCTTACTTCGCCAGCCCAAGTGACCTCACCAAGTCCGGCTGATGGAGCAATAAATCTTGCAGTTAATAATACCCTGCTCTCCTGGGTCTCAGCCAGTAACGCAACCTCTTTTGATGTATGTTTCGGAACGGCGACTACGCCACCGCTCGTGGTTAATACCACTCAAACAAATTATAATCCGGGAACACTCGCTTACGGCACCACTTATTATTGGCGGATTGACCCAAAGAACTCTGCCGGCACAACCACTGGTATTGTCTGGAGTTTCAGCACTAAGGTAGCACCTCCTCCACCGGCACAGGTTACTACACCCAATCCGGCTCATACCTCAACGAATATGCCAATCACCAGCACGCTTTCATGGGCTTCTGCTGCTGACGCTACATCTTACGGTGTCTATTTCGGAACAAATGCTACACCGCCATTTGTGATAACTACTACAGGCACGAGTTATAATCCGAATACGCTTCTTTACAGCACCACTTATTATTGGCGGATTGACTCGGCTAATGAACTTTATACCACACCGGGTGAAATATGGAATTTTACGACTATAGATGAACCAGTACTTCCGCCGGCACAGGTGACTACACCTAATCCGGCTGATGGAGCCACAAATGTTTCAATCACCGCTCAACTTTCCTGGGCTCCGGCTGCTAATACAACATCTTATGATGTCTGTTTTGGCATAACTAATACCAACTTGACACCCTTAATAAACACAATCTTAACAACTTATGACCCCTTAACGCTTACTTATAACACCACCTACTACTGGAGAATTGATTCCAAAAACTCCACACTCACAACCACAGGCGTTGTCTGGAGTTTTACCACTGGTGCTCAAGGAGGCTGGACACAGGTTTCTTGCGGTTTAGCACACACCGTTGCTATCAGGAATGACGGAACACTCTGGGCCTGGGGTGATAATAGGTATGGTCAGTTAGGGCTGGGCGATTATATCAGCCGCACTTCTCCAACTCAGGTACTTACCGATACTAATTGGAGTTCAGTTTCCTGCGGCGGAGTCAATTACTCGGGAGGAGGAGCACCAGCTCATACCTTAGCCCTGAAAAACGATGGCACACTCTGGGCTTGGGGACTGAATAACAATGGTCAATTAGGATTAGGCGATTATGTCACTCGCACTACTCCAACCCTTGTAAACAGTTCAAGTTGGCGGGCGATTGCGGCCGGTGGCTGGCACTCATTAGCCATCCTCTGGGACAATAGTCTTTGGGCATGGGGAAATAGTTATCAGGGGCAGGTGGGTCTAGGCAGTCAGAGTTTTACTCCCTGGCCATATCCAATTACTAGCGCAGGTACAAGTTGGAATGCGATTGCTGCAGGAGCAGTCCATTCATTAGCCATCAGAGACGATAATACACTCTGGGCATGGGGATATAACG
>JAZDFP010000345.1:0-2959 GCA_043807745.1 Planctomycetota bacterium | reverse complement strand
GGGGTTGAGTTTATCCATAACCTGATGGATCTGCTGAGCTTCGTCTTTTGAGAAAACAATCTGAGTATCTACATCCTTAATGGGAAGTTCATCCAGAACTTTTTCCTCAATCGTTTTATGGCGTAAGTAGTTCGCTAACTTGTCATGAGCGATTTTGTATAACCATGCTCTTATAGCTGATGCCTCTTTTAACTTTTTTATTTTCTGGAACACTACAAGCCAGATTTCCTGGAGAATATCCAGAGCAGTGTGTTCATCATTGACGAAACGGCGAATGTAGTATAAAAGTCTACGCTCCATAATATTAATTAATTCACTATAAGCATTGCACTCCCTTAATTGACACCTAATTACAATCCATTCCTCTCTTAAGCGTTCTTTATTTCTCATGGCTATAATATATGTCACTTCAGATTGGTAAAATGTTCAATAAATCCGAATAAACTAATTCAAATCCATTTGAAAACCATTTATTGCTTTGAGCACCACAACTACGCTGTTCAATAAAAAATCCTGTAATTTTCGTTAAATTAGGAATGGGCACAAGATTTTTAAATCGCCAATGCATCTTTTACATCTCAGATATTCCGGTGACGCCATACCTAATTATTGATTATGTATACCAAAATCCGGTCTTGATTAAAAGCCAAATCAGGATAAATTGTAACCACAAATGCACACGTATAAACACTGATATTATAGGATGCAGTATGTAGAAGGTAGAATGTAGAGGGTTTTTCCTACCTACTATATTCTATCTACTGATTTATCTGTGTCAATCTGTGGTTTCGTTCCTACAACCTATTCTCAATAATCTGTTGAGATGAGAAATCAGTAATAAGCAGTTCTTCGGACGAGGTGCCATCAAAGGCGTCCTGAGGCGCCAAGCCGATAAGTTCGCTTTCCAAAATCCTGACACCTTCTGCTGACGCTTCTTCTTTGATTGTGTCAAAGACTTTTTGGACGGACGTAACCTTGTAGTTGGTCAGGTTCATCGTAATCTGGGCAAGCGGTCTATTGTGTTTGTCAATCATCACGCCTAATGCCTTGACATAGGGCATTCCGCCGTTGGATTGTCTTATCTTTTTGGCAATCCGTTTTGCCACATCAATGTAATCCGTATCAAGGTTGACATTAAAGGCGATGAGAATTTCACGGGCGCCGACCACAGTAGCGCCGGCTGTGGGATGAATCAGGTTCGGTCCAAAGTCAGGTATGCGTTCGGGATTCTTGCCTAATTCCTCACGCAAGCCCTCAAACTGTCCCTTACGCACATCAGCCAGATTCTTACGTTCCGGTCTGGTTGCGGCATACTCGTATAGATAAACCGGTATCTGTAATTTATCGCCGATATCTTTGCCTACGGCGCGGGCAATCGCAACACAATCATCCATAGTAGCGTCTTTCAGGGGAATAAAGGGAATGACATCAGTAGCACCCATACGAGGGTGCTCGCCTTTGTGTTTGGTCATATCAATCAATTGGCTTGCTTTTTCAGTTGATTTGAATGCGGCTGATTGGACTGCTTCAGCGGGTCCGACAAAGGTAATCACAGAGCGGTTATGACTGGCATCGCTTTCTTTATCAAGAAGTTTAATATCCTTGACCGAAGTTATAGCAGAAATAATCTGGTTAATGACATCGGGTCTTTTGCCCTCGCTGAAATTGGGAACGCATTCTATTAGTTTCATATAAGATAAATATTTTACCACAAAGGCATCCCGATATTCATCGGGACAGGCGCCGGGCACTAAGAATTTAAACGCAGTGTCTTAACTTTGTGTTTTTTGTCCCACAGGGAGGTAGTAGCTCTGTCTTTGTGGTTAATCCCATAAGAGAATACTATAATGAATCATTGACCTTAAGTAAAATAAAAGTCATAGAATATTGATTATGAACAGTGACAATGAAAAGGTTGGCAAGCGGAATCTAAGGACATTTTGTGCTGGAGCTACATTGAATGATATCGGCGAGGAGATGTATGCGCCCTTCTTGCCGTGTTTTGCAACGACATTCCTGGGTGTTACTCCAGCCCAATATTGTTTTATTGAAGGAATTACCAATGCCATTAACAATATCCTAAGATTCGTTACCGGCTATTTTTCAGACCGGGTTGGCAGAAAAATCCCGGTGGTATTAGGTTACATTCTTATCGCATTATCAAGATTGGGTCTTCCATTAGTAAAAGGCTGGGCTGGTTTTATTCCCTTTAGGGGTTTAAGGCAGGTTGGTCGTTCATTACGAGACCCGGCCAGGGAGGCATGCATTGCCGAATGTATTCCGCAGCCAAAACTTGGTAGAGCCTTTGGAATTCTTAATATGGTTGATACCGCCGGCGCTATCCTTGGACCGATTATCGGATTGGTTATTCTTTACGTAATTACCAGAGGATTTCCTCATTCAATATTTTCTTCGGGGTTAATGCAGAAAATCTGGACCGGGTTTAAGATTTCTTTTCCCAGAGAATCGTATATCTGGCTTTTTGTATGTGCCGCCCTGCCGACTATCATTAGCGGATGGATTATTTATCTTTTCCTGTTTGAAACCAAAGTTCCTTTTTCATTATTCAAAAAGACTGAATCCACAGAACGGGGAAATAAATCTAAAGATAATGACAGTTTCTCTATTTTTACTTTCATATCATCCTTGAAATCAGACAGTCCCCTGCATAAATTATCCATCGTTACGCTTTCTCATATGATACTTGCTTTGGGTGCCATACCCGTATCAATAATATTACTTTATGGTTATACAGAACTATCGGCGAGCGTGTTTGAAGGCGCCATTCTTTTTATCGGATATTCCATAACTACTTTTCTGACATCATACCCGGCTGGTTGGCTGACCGATCGTATCGGTAGATTTTATGCACAGGTGTTTGCTAATATTCTTCTTGCCATCGCCTTGATTACGACTATTCTGATAAGACAGCCTTTATTATTAATGGTTCCTTTGATAT
>JAZDFP010000344.1:0-9166 GCA_043807745.1 Planctomycetota bacterium | reverse complement strand
CCTGAATCAGTTAGAATAATAGAATATAATGAAGAAGGCATACCGCTATCAGAAATTCCATATCAAATGGATAAAAGAGCCGATTTCGACCCTAAATTTAATGCTGATGTAAATTTAATATGGATAATACGAAAACCGCTTGAGGCAAAGTCTAACAAATATTTTTGTGTGTATTTTGATGTTGTTAAAAAAGAACCTATTCCAAAATCTAAAGTCAAATATGAATACAAAGGACTCGGTCTTTCTAAAAGTGGCAAAGGTTATCAGGTAAAGAACGAGCGGCTTAAAGTTGAAATCATTCCATCCGATTCAAACATATCACTTATTCATTCATGGATTGTCAGGAATATGTCAACAGGAATCTTTACCAATCTTAATTTACTATCTTACCGAAAAGTGGATTCGCTGTATGACCAAACTTGTTTTGGAGCAATTCCAGGTTTTGATAAGGATTCTGGTATTGCATTGGAAAGACCACCGGCAATGGGTAATCTTTTAGTAAGGTGTAAAGCCGTTTCTCAGGGGGGACATTCTTACCTGTTTAATTTTTATGAGAATCTTCCTATCTGCGAGATATTTTGTGACAGCCGTCAAACTGAATTCCATAATTCATACATTGTGCCTTTATCATATATAAAAAGAGCAGAATATTTGTTTTCTAACTATGTTAAAGGTAACGTTTCATCTGAACAATCGTTAAAAATCTCTCAACCGGACACATTCTGGCTGGCTCAAAAAATAGTTAATGGCTTAACCATTGCTTCTCTAACACCTGAAAACAGAGTTAGTTATTATCTTAAAACACATCCCCTCAAGTCAGATTTTCAAGTATCGTTTGGAGTAAATATACCGCAGATGATAGATACCGGGAAAGGATTTTATCATTGCATTCTCTATGCCGATAAAACAGAAGAAGATACTTTTAATCTGATGAACCGGATAAAAAGTATCTTTACACTTGATAATTTGCCTGTAATTCAACGTAATAGAACTGAAAAATTACTCTCAAATCACTAAGAATTATTCATAGGAAATAGTAATATCTTTAATTTGGATTTGACCGTCTGTAATAAAAAGAGCTGTACGACAACGTTCTCCGACTCCTATGCCTATTTTGTCTATATCATCCTCATCTAAGTTATGAGCCCCGATTTTAGTATCATTAAGCCATGCTGAAATGGTTGCACCTTTTCGAGATAATTTGAGAGCATTCCAATCATTGGCTTTATAGGTTGCTTTATCTAAGGATGTGGACTCCCAATCAGCATATCCTTTATCCTTAGGGGTGCCCTGATATCTTGCCGAAAGATAGACCTTTTTTTCGTTTAAGTTAATACCCGCAGAAACATAACAGCCACTTTCACTAATCGGATAGCATATTTTAAATACAGGCTCTTTATCAGGCCCTATCCGTCCTTCATATTTAAAAACAACGATTATAGTAGAGTCTAAACGAGATGATTCTTTAGAATGTAAGTAACTCCAATTTGATTTGCAACAAAGTATATTATCTTTTATAAGCCATCCTGATGATTCATCATCATCATCATTCTGTTTCCAGTTATTAATATCTTTCCCATTAAAAAGTTTTATATCTTTTGTTACACCGGCTGATTCGGTTTTATTAATTTTAACATCGCAAATACGCATCATTTGATTCAAGTCATTAAGGTTCTCTGTAACGGGAATAGTTCCGGCATATTTAGTCCTTAATTCGTCTAATAAATTTTTAGTTTCACTCCATTTTCCTCCATTAAAAACTTTAATAATATTATCCACTAATGTTTCGGCTTCTTCATCTTTTTTCTCATCAGCGCCTTCACGATAATGAAATTTTAAGACATAGTCCTTCCATTTTCCCTCAAGTTCATCTAAGTTTATCGGAGTTTTACCGTCTTTATTAACGAAGGCATAACCATATACATCATCTAATGTCTTGAATTGACTATCTTTATTTTTGCCGGATTGGAATTTTGTATATTCCTGCAGTCCTGTAAAAAGTCGGCCCATAACGTGGAAATAATCTCCAGCAGGATAGATTTGGTTTTTATCTTCTTTTTTAGGATAACTTATTAGAAAATGAATAAAAGACCACGCTTCTGCATAACAGACACTCGCTTGAGTCATAAAACCTCTACGGCTTAATTTTATAAGGTCTTTTAATGGAAAGTATTTTTTATTTTTTATGGCTCTCTGAATTACAGGCAAACGTCCTTCAACAACAGGCCCTTTTTGCAAACACATCCTGAATTTACCATTTTTGACTTCCGAATTTCCCATACCCTCAGCAATACCTTCATCAAACCAAATTGGAACGCCTTTTTCGTCCATTGATTCAAAAGGTCTACCAAAAACCATATGATGGAATTGATGAATGGCTTCATGAGCAAAGATATTATATATTTTCTCTTTATTTTTGGAGAAATATCCGCAAAGATAGCGTTCCTCAGGAGAATAAAATGCCGCAGACATCGATGGGGCGCCGCCTTTAAGATACTGGACCCGGTTTTTATACACTTTAACATCAAAGTTTTTCCCTAAAGCTGAAGTCCAGCCTAATAACTTCGAAAAACCATCATAGGCGATTTCCATACGGTCTAAAAGTTTTCTACCATCAGCTTCTGATGCAGTGGTTTTTAGACTATAATGATTACTTCTCATTTTTATCCAATCTTTATCGGGCGGGTCTTGTTGCCCCAAAGAAATTATTGAAACAGTCAGCAATAAAAAAATAGTTATTCCTGCTGATAGATATCTTGTTCGGTTCTTTACCATAAAATCCTCATTTTAGAGACTGTTAGCGATGAAGGAGCGTTACAGTCTCTTATCCCGACAGTATTTGTCGGGATTACATTTTTTATTCTTTGATATTAATCATATAACCGAATTTGTTACTGTAAAGGAAAAATTATCTTTTATTTGCCTGACCGTTCTTAGGTTGTTATATATAGTAGGTATTAACCAAAAGTTGTCATAAGACAATGTAGTCGCAGGCTTCAGCCTGCGTTTTATATAACGCAACCTAAAGGTTGCGGCTACATTTGGGTCTAACCTATAAATGATAACTTTTGATTAATAACCACTATATATAAATCTTTAATGAATGAGGGGTAAAAGAAATGAAAATTATCTGGTGTATACCGGTATTAGGTCTGTTGCTTATGCTGACGTCATGCCAATCAGGAATAGAACAGCCGACTAAATCCGCTGCTTTAGAAACGATAACTTCTCCGTGGGCTGATTGTGATATCGGTAGTTTTGTTCATTATAAAATACTTATGATTGCTGGTAACTTTATAGAAGAGAGACAAACTGTTTTAGAGATAAGACGTAATCAGGTCATTCTTGAGGTTTCTCTCCGTGGCAATACTGATGAGTGGGAACATAAAAACATGATGGCTGTGCCACTTAAGGTAATGGGTAAACCGGAGAAAACAATAGAGGTTACGGAAGAAATTGTTACAATAAAAGGGAAGCCATTAAGATGCAAAGTAGAAAGAAAATTTGTTTATGATGCTGAACACGGCAATAAAAAGATAGTAATGCAGACCTGGATGTCTGACGATATCCCCGGTGGGGTTGTCCGCATTACTCAGGACGATAAGGTTATAGTGGAAGTGGTTGACTTTGAGAAGAAATAATTTATTGTATGGAATTTCAAATAATTGCCACGAAGGCACAAAGACACAAAGAAGAAATTAACGAGTTGTTTTCTTCGTGCCTTGGTGTCTTTGTGGCTTAATTTATTACATCAAAGATTATGGTAAAATCTACAATCAACTCTGAGATTATTGCCAACAAACCTCTCCAAACTGCTAAATCATCCAAATATTTCCGGATGACTCTTTCTCTAACAACACCTATTAAACATATTATCCCGGGCCAATTCGTCAATCTCAAATTAACTTCTTCATATGAACCCAGCCCAAGCCCAATTGGACTGGGTGAACCATTACTTCGTCGTCCTTTTACCATATTTAATGCCATAAAAAAAGGTGGTCAATACCGCATTATAGAAATTGTTTATCAGGTAGTTGGGAAGGGGACCCGGCTTATGTCATCAATGAAACGAGGCGAACAAATAAATGTTTTGGGACCTTTAGGCAACGGCTTCAGGATAAATAAAAAAGCCGATGTTTCTATTCTGGTTGCCGGAGGAGTCGGCATTGCCGGTTTATATCTGTTACTCAAAGAATTAGTTTCTCTTAAACGCACTAAAATTTACTTATTTATCGGCGCCAAAACTAAAAGCGACTTGTATCTATTATCCGAATTGCGACACTTGACAGATAACATTATTATTTCTACTGAAGATGGTTCATCAGGTGCTAAAGGACTTATCACAACATTGTTAGAGAAATTTCTGGACAACTCCACAATCCGCAATCCGCAATCCGCAATCGCTATTTATGCCTGCGGTCCTTCAGGAATGAGTGAAGCAATCAGGAAATTTTCCGTATCAAATAACATACCCGCACAAATCTCATTAGAAGAAAAAATGGGTTGTGGAATCGGGCTCTGCCGTGTCTGTGTCTGTAAAACCATACCCAAAAAACCTACCTCCAAAGAGTGGGAATACTCAACAGTCTGTGAAGACGGACCGGTCTTTGATGCACGCCAATTACATTCATATTCTGATTAAACCTGTATTCTTAATATAACAGGTGATATACCCAATTCCCGATGCTAGAGAGACACATCCCACCATCTGTATCCTGTTATTTTATTAGTTTCGCGGACGACTTCATCCAAATATAATACCTTCTCAAAGCGACCTCCTAAATAACCCTAAATTCATAAAACTATGCCTTGTAACCCGCCGAAATAATCACTTCCAGTCAGTGGGTGTGTCCCTCTTGTACCGAAGGTGTATAGAATATTATTTAGGGGTATTATGAGTATGATTTAGATGTGTATAGAACGTTATTTAGAGGTGTTATGAGTGGGATTTAAGGGTGTATAGAGTGTTATTTAAGGATGTTATGAGTGGGATTTAAGGGTGTATAGAATGTTATTTAAGGGTGTTATGAGTGTGATTCAAGGGTGTATAGAACGTTATTTAGAGGTGTTATGAGTGTGATTCAAGGGTGTATAGAGTGTTATTTAAGGGTGTTATGAGTGGGATTTAAGGGTGTTATGGAGGGGGGTATACCGGGGGAGGGGGTAGGGTATCCCCCCTGCTTGAATAGGGAAATGGCTGATTTTGGTAAAATAGTGACCTGTAAGGCAGGTAAATAAGAGGTTAGTGGTCATGGTGTGTGTCACCACCACTCAATCTCCCTGTGGGATAGGGGCTATCTCCCTGTGGGATAGGGGCTATCTATAGGGGAGATAGGGGCTATCTCCCTGTGGGATAGGGGCTATCTATAGGGGAGATAGGGGCTATCTATAGGCGGGATAGGGGCTATCTATACGGGTGATAGGGGTATAGGGGGGTAAAGGTCTAAATCATCTCTCCTTACGATAACAAATGTCTAAAATGACCCCGATTTACAGAAAATGATAGGCTGGAAATTGGTTTAAATACCTGCTTTCTCCGGGTAGGGACTGTCACCAAAATTTGATTGGCATTATCGCATTGATTTTTCATTCACTCCACCTTGCATCAGAGCAAAATAGCCATATTCATCCAACGGGAAGTGTCCCTCCTGCTCGGGCGTCCCGCGAATTATTCCCTACTTACTTATTATCTGTATCTTCAGGAGCAGGTTCTAACTTCATTATATACTCTTTCCATTGTTTTTCTAATATTTCAGCTGTTACCTTAAACGATTCTTCAAACGCTTTTCTATGTATTTTTTTGTCAGCAAGAAGATTAGCACCTTTTTTCTTTATCACCGTAAAATATGCATCAAATAAATTTGCATATTGCCCATTGTTGTAGTTGATAAAAAAGTAAACCAAACTCCATGCCTGCGCATATTGCTCAACATCAAAATCGTTTTTCGTAATATCTATGAAATCAGCCAGATGGACGACTTTTTTGTCAGTAATAAGTTCCTTAATCAGTTTTAGATAATAGTTACTTACGAGATTAGTTTGGAGTGCATTTCCATCAAATTTGTTTGATTCGGAATAGGCTGCTAACCCCTCACTAATCCATGTCGGCACTTCAGATTCATACGAACCGCAGGCTAAGTGAACAAAGGGATGAGTTCCTTCATGCATCAACGTCTCGCTGGTGATGTATGATGAGTCCGGTTGTGCTGCATGGTAGAATGTCTTTATCAATGGGAATTCTCCGCCACCGCTTTCACTATGACCACCACTGTCTCTGGAGCCACCATGTTTATAATATTCTTCAGCAGTTCTAAAAACATCAATCTCCAATGGAGCAACTTTTATTTTTAATTTAAATATTTGCTGGGCTTTGAAATGGAAACATTCCATAAGAAAACAAAGGTCATCAAGTGCATCAGCCGAGAGATTTGTTTTGATGATATAATGGTCTGTTTTTTTAGTCCGGGCTTTTTCCCACGGCAGCCCTTCCGCATCTGCCCCCTTTTTATCAAGCACCCCTTTAGGCGGGTATTTTTTCCTGATTTCCTCTGTTGCTTTAATTTCCGGCTCCAATTTCGCTTTTTCCGCCGGAGTAACCCACCTGCCCATGCATTTTACTAATCCCTTGGATTTCATCATCTCATCATAGGTTACCCATTTACCATTATAATTAACCAGCCCTTTCTCTATGTAAGATTTTTCTTCAGGTGTAACCAATCGTCTCTGATACTCAACAAAACCACCTGGTGGTAAAGGGATATTCCTATAACGGCAAAGGAATCTGTCTAATCGCCACTTTTCATCAGAGTTTGCATTTAGCCACAGAATTAATTTCTGCTCGCCTTCTGTTAGAAGATTATGATTATAACACCAGATACCCAGGTAGAAACCTTCCAATGCAATCAAATCAGAAGAAGGAGGAAATAAATCTAATATAGATTGAGGAGGAATATCAACCCAACGTTTTGTGCAAGTAACACTGTCACCATTACCTTCAATACCAACTTCATCTGCCTTGGTTATCAGAATTTTACGGTCATTTATGACTATCTTTTTTTGGTTGGAATCGTCTGTTAAACTCATTATCATTTTCTTGAACAATGTCATCTCTCCATTTATGTCCTCTATATAACCATTTATATCTTTTTGCAATTCTTCGTCTTTTACAGTTTTAATAAAGTTTTCTAACAATGAAATTGCTTTTAGATATTGGTATTTTTGGATCTCACTTAAGACCTTGACTTTACATTCTTTCCATTGGTTTATTTCATCTGATTGTGAAATATTAATTCCAGAAATAAAGATTCCGATTAGAATAACTATGTAAAAAATATAGCGTCCTGTAGCCCTGATTCTATGCGTTCCGATGCCTTCGGATGCGGGACGCTCCGTTCGTGAGCGAGTGAGTTCTATTTTCATTATACCAGATTATACGGTGTTATTCCATAAAGTCAAGTGAATTCTTATTTATTTATTTCCTCGTGGGACACATTCAACCTCCTACACTTGGCTATTTATTTGGGTTAACTGACACCATTTTTCTAAAATCCACACTTGTTTTGGAACTATTTAACTTGTCGCATATCCGCCCAGTTTTTGCCTCTGAATATATCCACCCTTAACGGCACAGTAAGTTCCACATTGAATTCACTGCTTATATTTTCCATCTCCTGGCGGATGATAGATATAATTTCTTTTTCCTCCCCGAAATAATCGGGACTCCGTTGCGACTCCGCATTATTCGGAACCTCAAAGACGAGTTCGTCGTGGACCTGTAGTATCATTTTGGTTCCCAGATTATCCTTAAGCAATCTTTTGTGGATGTTTATCATTGCCAGTTTCATCAAGTCAGCCGCAGTTCCCTGCAGAGGGGCATTTACGGCAACACGTTCTGAGAATTCTCTTATTGTTTTATTAGGGCTGTTTATTTCTGTCAGCGGTCTTTTGCGTCCGAATAGCGTTATAACATAACCTTTTTCGTGCGCTTCTTTGATAGATTTGTCTATATAAGATTTGACACCCGGATATTTGGCAAAATAACTGTCTATATAAGATTGTGCCAGGCCGTGGCTGATATTTAATTGCGTGGCAAGCCCGTGGGCTGACATTCCATATATAATGCTGAAATTGATGGTCTTGGCAAGCCGTCTCATATCCGATGAGACCATATCCTCGCTGACACTGAATAATTCGGAGGCAGTCCTGGTATGGATATCCTGATTGGTATCAAAGGCGTCCAGGAATGATTTATCCTGCGAGCAATGAGCCAGAAGCCGCAGTTCAATCTGTGAATAATCGGCGCTAATCAGGATATATCCTTTTTCAGGTATAAATGCCTCACGGATACGGCGTCCTTCTTCAGTCCGCACCGGGATATTCTGCAGGTTAGGGTTGCTGCTGCTTAATCTGCCTGTGGCAGTGATGGTCTGGTTATATGATGTATGCACCCGTCCTGTTTTAGGATTTATCAGTTGAGGCAGGGCATCTATATAGGTATTGGCTAATTTTGATAATGAACGGTATTCCAATATCTTTGCCGGCAGTTCGTGCTTATAGGAAAGTTTGGTAAGGGTATCGTTATCAGTGGAAAACCCGGTCTTGATACGTTTAGCCGTAGGTAATTTGAGGTCTTTATATAATATTTCCTGCAGTTGTTTAGGGGAGTCAATATTGAATTCCTTGCCGGCAGATTTATAAACGGCTTTTTTCAGTCGCTCAATCTTTTCCTGGAACTCCTTTGATAATATTCCTAAGAATTCAGTATCTATCTTGACTCCATTGGTTTCCATTACAGCAAGGACTTCTATTAAAGGTATTTCTAATTTCTCATAGAGTTCCTTCAGATTTTCTTTTTCTACACGCGGTATGAGGATTTTACTTGCCAGAAAGGTAACATCGGCATCCTCTGCAGAGTAATCCTTAGCGCGATTTACATCCACCTTGTCAAAGGTAATCTCTTTTTTGCCTGTGCCAACTACATCTTTGTATGTAATAATCTGATGACCTAAATACTCCCGCGATATTTCCTCCAAATTATGACCGCGCCGTGCCTGGTTAATCAGATATGATGCAATCATAATGTCATAAATAGGGGGGGCTAATTTTATGCCTGCCTGACTTAAAATCTGCATATCAAACTTGATGTTCTGACCTATTTTTATTCTGG
>JAZDFP010000343.1:0-5441 GCA_043807745.1 Planctomycetota bacterium | reverse complement strand
CAAAATAAGCGCTGATGAAAAAAGCAGTATCAATTCCGCTCTTGAACGGCTGAAAAAGGCAAAGGATAAGGACGATGTGGATGAAATAAAGAAGGCAACTGAAGAATTAACCAAATCCAGTCATACACTGGCACAGAAATTATACGAACAGGTAAACAAAACACAAGGAAAAGGAACTTCAGCCGGAGCAACTGGCGGTCCAGATGCTGGCGGTGGATTTCAGGGCGAAAGAAAAGAATCTTCTCTACAACCACCAAAGAACGGTAAAAAAACTAAAGGTGGCGGTGATGACAATATCATAGATGCTGAATTTGAGACCAAATAAGTAACCCTTGTCAGCAAGAAAACTTTGTAACTCGCCGTAGCGACGCCAACAAGTCCCGAACCGTGACGAGTCTGCTTCGTGCTATTCCTGTTTAATCTTTGGTTTTATGGCCTTCTTATAAAATATCGTTAATTATCTGTATCAATCCGTGTTAATCGGTGGTTAATATTAAACCTAAATATGATGTGGTCATGGTAGTGGCGGGTGATATGTATAAAAATGATTAGTTTGATATTTAATTATAGTTGCTTTTTAATTTGACTTCTCATACCAAACAAATTTACCTATTTATTAATGAAAGGAGATTTATATGAAACAAAATAAAAAGGCATATTATGCTACTATAGGATTGGTTTTAATATCGGGGTTAACATTTGTAACTGGGTGTTCTTCAACGGATAAAAAACCAATCCCGCCTCCTGTTACTGAGATAAAACAACCTGTTAAGGAACAACCATCACCTACTACCGCTCCTGAAAAAGGTGCAGTTCAAATCAATACAACCAAGCAAATAACACCGTTGCCTTCTGATGCCAAGGGTTCACTGCAGCAAGCGGTTCAAAACACATTGAATGTCAAAAGTTATGCGGCTACGATGACAATGAATACTGAAATAATGGGGATGAATATGTCTTTTGATTTTGATATAAAAAAATGCGATAATGTTTTGTATGAAAGCGGTACGATAATGGGGATGGATTTTGAGATATATTCTGATTTAGGGAATAAAGTTATTGCATTAAAAGACCCGAGGACCCAAACATGGCGTCGTCAGTCCGCGGAACAGGATAATTTGATGTTTTCATTTGAACAGATGCAACGCAAATTATATCTGGAATATATCAAGGATGCCTGTTTAAAAGGGGAAGAAAGAGTCGGTGAAAAGAACTGTGATGTGATTGAAGCAACTGTTAATCCCGAAGACCTGCAGGAAATTCTCATGAACAAAAAGGACCTGCCTGTGGAATTTGGCGGTTTTTCATTTGATAAAGTTTTATTAAAAGTATGGGTGAGCAAAGATGACGGTTTTGTCTATAAAACCTCAGCTTCCATTGGTGGAACACTTAGTATGGAAATGCCGGCCGGCTTCCTCGGAGAAGATGAAAAAGACATAGATATTGAAGATGAAAATGATCCGGTTACTCCGACAGATAAAGGGGAATTTTCTTCAGGTAAGCAAATAATGAAATTCAAATATGAAATAGAAATGGCGTTTTCCGATTATAATAGGTTGGAACCTATCATTATCCCGCCGGATGTAAAAAATGTTATGGAAAATATAAAAGATGATAAAACTCCTGAAGATAAAAACGAGCTGGAAGAAAAAGACATTGATCGTAAGTAAGAAAAGGATAAATAGTATCTGCCTAAATGAAATCTATTTCTATAAAGACTTCTGCCAGGACTGAATTTATTGATATCACCGCAAAAGTAGAAGAGATTACCAGAAAGAATCAATGGGGAAACGGGTTGCTGTGTGTTTACGTGCCGCATACGACGGCCGGCATTACCATCAACGAACACGCTGATCCTTCGGTCCAAAAAGATATCCTGAATCAACTGAATAAAATGGTGCCTCTGGACGGGACATACCAGCATAGCGAAGGCAATTCCGCAGGCCATATCAAGGCATAGTTGCTCGGCTCGTCAATCAATCTGATAATTGAAAACAACCAATTAGCGCTCGGCACATGGCAGGGTATTTTCTTCTGCGAATTTGACGGCCCGCGCTCCAGAGAAGTATATCTTTATTTCCATCCCGAAATAATCGGGACTCAACCGCGACCCCGTAAGAACTGATTCGGGATTGCATTCCTAAATTAAGAGGCGGCTTGGACAAATGCCCGGAATAGATGGAATTGTTCTTTTCGGTCAAGTAACCGTTCCGGATGCCATTGAACACCCAAGCAAAATTTATTATAAGAATAATTTTTCTTGAGATGATAGGGTATCTCTATTCCTTCAATTATACAGTCTTCTGCACGGGAGTTTACCATCAGGTTTTCACCCGGCGTCTTGATTGCCTGATGATGCAATGAATTGACACGAATGGTCTTTTGACCTATGATACGATAGAGAAGAGTTCCTTCGCAGATATAGATTTTATGGAATGTATCGGTATGAATTTTAGCAGTCTTCATCTGGCTGGGAATATCTTGGAAAAGGTCACCACCCAAAGCCACATTAAGTAATTGGGTGCCGTAACACACGCCCAGAATCGGTATTTTTTTCTTGAGCGCTGATTTAGTTAATTGTAAATCAAATATTTGTTTGGTGTCGGGAATTAATTTTATTTTTCCCCTAAGCGGTTTTTCATCATAACAAGTCGGTGATAGGTCATCTCCGCCGCTTAAAAGAAGACCGTCTATTTTCCCGATAATTTCTTCCAATAACCCAGTCCTTGCGTGTAAGGGCTGGGTGCTACCGGATAATTTTAAAGAAGGAATCACAAAGGGAATACCGCCTGCCTTCAAAATAGCCGTGCAATAGTTGTGATAAAGTCGGATATATTTTTTATCTTCTGTCAGATTGGCATTAATTCCGATAACAGGTTTTTTCATCTTTTTCTTGATAATAGCGTAAGGGTTTATTATTTATTAATATCGTCGTTAATCGTCCGAGAGTATTTAAACTCATTGCGGGGTCGTCTAACGGTAGGACGCAAGACTCTGGATCTTGCTATTTAGGTTCGAATCCTAACCCCGCAGCCAAGAAATAGATTCCCGCTTTTAGCGGGATTATTAAAACTGCCCCCATCGTCTAGCGGCAGGATATAAGATTCTCAGTCTTAGGACCGGGGTTCGAATCCCCGTGGGGGTATTTTCTATATCTATATAGATAATAAGTCAAGTTAATGGAAATAAAAAATATCAGGGCAGACCGCCTGATAAAACTGCCGCCTTATATGTTTGCCGATTTTGACCGCAAGAGAGATGCGGTCAAGGATAAAGGCGGAGATCTGATTGACCTTTCAGTAGGCGACCCGGACCTGCTTCCTTCTCCAAGACTTCAACGCCACCTGATAGAAGCATTAAAAGAACCTAATATCCACCGTTATCCGCCTTATAAGGGAATACGAGATTTTTGCAAGGCTATCTCTTTTTGGTATAAAGAAAAAGATATCAGGATTGATTCCGCTAATGAAGTTTGGTCATTAATCGGTTCCAAAGAAGGTATCGTGCATTTAATCATAGCATTAGTTAATCCGGGAGAATTTGTTCTATTACCAAATCCCTGTTTCCCATGTTATCGTTCAGCCGTAATACTGGCCGGCGGTATCCCGGTTGATATGCCGTTATATCAGGAAAATAAATTTCTGCCTGACCTTAAATCCATCAAGCCGTCCATTGCCAGAAAGACCAAACTGATGCTTTTAAATTATCCGCATAATCCGACCAGCGCGGATGCGCCCAAGGATTTCTATGTGGAAGTAATAAAATTTGCCAAAAAATATAATATCGCCGTATGTCAGGATGCGGCATATAGTGAAATTTATTTTAATAATATTCCGCCCGTGTCTTTTCTTTCTGTAAAAGGAGCCAAAGAAGTCGGGATAGAAATAAATTCTTTCAGCAAGACGCTCAATATTGCTGGTTGGAGAATCGGCTGGGCGGCGGGTAATCGGCAGATAATCGAAGCGCTCGGACAGATAAAGATGAATACCGATTCAGGCGTTTTTATGGCTATCCAGCGGGCCGTAGCAAGGGTATTAACAGAAAACATTTCTCAAACAAAAGCAGAACTGCATAAAACCATAAATATTTATAAACACAGGCGGGATTTGGTAATAAAAGGCCTCAGGGATATCGGCTTTAATCCGATGATTCCTGAAACAACATTTTATATCTGGTTACCGCTGCCTCCGAAATGGAATTCTTCTCTGGAATTTTCAGAATATCTATTAACAAAATTATTTATACATACCACTCCGGGGGTCGGGTTCGGTAAATACGGTGAAGGATATATTAGAATTTCCCTGACATCTCCTGAATCAAAATTACTAAAGGCTATCAAACGACTTCGAAATATAAAGCATTTCTAATTATGCGGGTTATCAGTAATAAGATTGTATTTAAAGGGAAGATATTCAGTGTTTCCAAAACCGTATTAAAGAATACCGGTGGTCAAGTCACCCGCGAGACAGTAGTCCATCCGGGTGCGTCTGTAATTATTCCGCTTATTTCTAAAAATAAAGTTATTCTGGTCAGGCAATACCGCTATCCCACTGGCAAATATCTTTGGGAATTACCAGCTGGAACTATTGATAAAAACGAAATCTCCTTACGCCTGCGCCCGAAGAGAGTTACGGGAAGAAACAGGTTTTAGCGCTGGCAAAATACGAAAAATAAAAGAGTTTTACAGTTGTCCCGGCTTCTGTACAGAAAAGTTGTATTTGTATGTAGCTGAAAAGCTTATATTTACGGCGCAAAAACTTGACGCCGATGAAAAAGTAGAATACAAAATATTTGCAAGCAATGAGATTAGCCACCTAATAGAAAAAAATAAGATAATGGATGCCAAAAGCTTTGTTGGATTAATTTTATGGCTTCAAAAGAAGATTTAGTTCTCGGTGAAATTGCAGTAAAAACGCGGCTGATTACTCAAGAACAATTGACTGAATGTCTGCGGGACCAAAAGAAACGGATTCATTGGAAATCAGTTGGGGAAATCCTTGTAGAAAAACAATATATTACCAATTCTCAATTGCAATTTCTGATAAATATCCAAAAAAGGAATCTGGAGGTGAAAACACACCAATCACGCCGAATTAAACAGGATAATCTTTTTGGTAGATTAGCAATCAGGTTGGGATTCGCTACGGAGAAACAAGTAGAAGAAAGTCTTGGCATGCAATTAATGATAGAGGAATCACATTTTTTGCGTTTAGGAGAAATTATGGTTAAAAAGGGTTATATAACTGATGAGAAATTAAAAAAGGTTATCGGGTTTCAGGCGCAACGACAAGTAACCTGTTCACGTTGTGGACAGAAGTATAATTTGGTATTATTCAATGAAGGAGCTAAGATTTTATGCTACGATTGTGATAATGAAATTGTTGCTTCTTCACCAATAATAAACGACTCATCAAATCCCTAAAAACGACCCTTATAACTTT
>JAZDFP010000342.1:0-9185 GCA_043807745.1 Planctomycetota bacterium | reverse complement strand
AATGTTTGAATCTCCATCAATAACTCTTGATGTTTTTTATCTGTCGTAGTGATTTCTTGCGTTATCTTATTGAGGTCACCTTGTCGCTGTTGCAAATCTGGTTGCGTAAACTCTATTTGAGATTTTACCTCTCTTAATTTTACCTCCTGTCGCGGTATTTCATCTGATTGCAGTCTCCTTATCGTATCTAATATCTTTTCTTTCTCTTCAGTCTTAGCGGATAAACGATCGTCTAAAGATTTAATTTCCTCAAGCATTTCCTGATAAACTGATTTGTATTCTGTAAGACTATTTTCAAATATCTGAATCTGTTTTAATAATTTATTCAATTTTTCGTTTTCAGAAGTGGTTCCCCGTGTTATTTTATCAAGAGTATTCAGTCGCTGACGAAGTTCCGGTTGAGTCGATTTTATTTGCTCTTTTATCTCTTTTAGTTTCGCCTCTTGTTGTGGCAATGCAACCGATTGCATTTTTTTTATCGTATCTAATATCTTTTCTTTCTCATTAGTTTTGTTCTTGATGGAAGCCTCTAATGACTTAATTATCTCTTTCTGTTGGCTATAACCGCTGTCCTCTTTTGAAAGATTTTGAATTACTATCGGAATTTCTTTTGTTATTTCCTCAAGTCGCTCATTTTCAGTAACAACTTCTTCAAAAGTCTTTTCTAAAAAGCTTTTCAGGCGAGTAATATTAGATTCTATCCGGCTGGATTCTTCAATTATCTTTTCTAATTCAGGATGTGGTAATTGTTCATTAGAGCCCATATTCTTATTAAAACTCCTTACTTATATCAATTATTGACTTATTCAACCGAGTATGTCAAGATTTTATAGGAATGAAAGATACTAAAATCGCTCGATATTTTTATTGACATCATCAAAAGTAATTACTATTGAGTTATTAAATTGAGATTGTTGACCCCCGCCAAGGCGGGATCAACAATCTCATCCTGAACGAAGTGAAGGGCCTCAAAACTGACATCATTGAAGGGTTTTTCAACGGTGTCAAATTAGTTTATTGGATATGAAGAAGATTAGCGGAAATGAGGCATTGAAAAAGAAAGATACCCAAATAAAGTTAATAGGTATAATTGCATTGATAGTTTATGTTATCAACTTAGTTGTACTCTGTTTTTTCACATTTCCCGACATAAGTAACAATTCAAATTTACTGATTATTTTTCTCGTCGGTTTAGCAACTACAACAATCTTAATAGTTTCAGTCTATTTCTCGATTATATCAGCACATACAAAAATTCAAGCCATAGAACGAGAAATGATGGTAAGTAAAAAACAAAGCGCGGATGCTCAAACACATCTTAAAATACTTAGTTCCATCCTGAAAATTACCAGTGTAGCCAGTCAACACTTAGAAATTTCCCGAATATTAAATAACATCGTAAAAGTAATACGCGAATGTTTAGATGCTGACCAGGTCTCACTGATGCTTATAGATGAAAATGATAACCGTTTATATACTAAAGCGGTAGATGGAGAATACGGACCTGAATTAGAACATATTTGGAAATCAGCCTTAGAGGTTAGCGAGGCAATTGCCGGTTGGGTTACGTCAAAAGGAAAAGGTTTATTACTTGATGACGACACCGATTTTTCAATATTTGAAGGCTATGTCAAGAAACTGGCGCCCATACATTCCGCGATGAGTGTCCCCTTACATTTTGGGACGAGAATAACTGGTGTAATAAATATAAACCGATTGAAATCAGATCATATGACTTCTTATAAAAAAGAAGATTTGATGCTTCTTTCAATCTTTGCGGACGATATTGCTATGATGATAGAAAATGCCCGCCTGACCAGAGAATTGAAAAAATCCAAGGCATTTTCAGATTTAAACCTTGAGGACAAAGAACAGGTTGACAATTTAATCGTTCCAAGGATATACGAAAAACCGGATGATAAAAAAGAAGGACCACTCAAATCATCATCACAAATTACCACTCAAAAAATCAAAGAGAACATTATGGTTATTTCCATTACAGGCACTTTAAATTATATTATCGGTGAAGAATTGGAACAAACATTTCATAACTTAATGAACCATGGTATGAATCAATTTATTGTAAACTTATCAATGCTTGAACGTATCAGCAGCGAAGGAATAGGCATTTTGACTTCTCTTATTGACCCTCTCCAAAAAAAGGACGGCCACATTATTTTGGTGCAACCTAATTCTCAGGTCAGAACAGCTCTTTCTTTATTTGGATTACAAGAATTCTTTCCCATCGTTGATGATTTACCCACTGCCTTAAAAACATTAACTAAAGAAATAAATTAAGTATAATTCACTATAAGATTAAAGATAATTTATCTAAAGAAAGAAAGTAAGAAAATGGCGCCGAAGCGCCATGGCGTCTTTAGCGCCACTTCGTAACCACAAAGACACAAAGAAGATAATCCGCCTGAGGCGGACCCCCTTTGCCCGCTTTTAGCGGGTAAATGCTCCCTGTCCGCCTCTGGCGGATTTGTGCCTTTGTGGTGAATATTTTATACTTTCCTATACTGTAAAAAACATGGAATGTTCCCCTAAAGAAAAAAACTCAAAACATCATTATTTATTTGCTGTTGTTTTTCTAATCGGTGCAGTTATCATGGCTGTAGAACTTTTAGGAACAAGAGTTCTTAGCCCTTTATACGGTTCAAGTCTTTATGTATGGTCTTCCTTAATAACCGTTACCCTTATTGCGCTCTCGCTCGGTTATTGGTTCGGAGGCTCTCTTGCTGACAGAATTCCCAAATGGGATTTTTTCTACCTGATTATTTTCCTGAGTGCTGTTTTCATACTTTTAGTTACAATAATTGCCGCGCCGATATTGAAAACAACATCTACCTGGGAACTTCGCATCGGATGCATCTCAAGTGCATCCATTATATTTGGCATCCCCCTCCTGCTTCTGGGAATGATAACTCCTTTCGCGATAAAACTTAAGGCGCATGAACTCAATAATATCGGCAAGACAGCCGGACGGCTTTATGCCGTATCAACTGTAGGAAGTGTTGCCGGCACTTTAACAATGGGATTTTTGCTTATCCCATCAATGAGCATCAAAAATATATTCTACATAATTTCCATCGTGTTAGCATCCATCGCAGTTTTTGGCTGGCTCTTAGAAAAGAAAAGAAAACTTACAACAATCAGTTTGATTATTATGGCAGGTTGTATAATTATCGTTCAGGGCTTTTCTGCGAAACATAAAGATATGGGAATCGTATATAGAGACCAGAGCCTTTATGGACAACTGAGGGTGGTTGACAGTAATGATGAAAGATTCCTGCTGATTGATGGTGTCTGTGAAACTCATCTGCCTAAGGATACCGGTCTTCCCGTTACTTGCGAGTATATAAGAACATTTGAACTCCTGCCCTATTATAATCCGTCGGCTGAGGACGTCCTGATAATTGGACTTGGCGGAGGCTCAATATTGAGACTCTTTGAAAACTATGGTTATCATATTGATACGGTAGATATTAATCCTAAGTTAGAATACATCGCCAAGACGTTTTTTCATACCTTGGAAAAGGGCGAAAAATTCTATGTTGAAGATGGCAGGCACTTTGTGCAAAATTATCAGAAAAAATACGACTTCATAATTATAGACTTCGCTCTTATTGATACCTTCAGCTTTCACCTCTTCTCGCTCGAGGCAATCAAAGAAATAAAAACTCATCTGAAAGAAGGAGGGATTTTTGCATTCAACTCGGTTGTATATGTAAGAGGTGATGAAATTCTTGCCCCTCAGTCTCTCAACAGAACATTGAATGAGGTTTTTCCGTATGTCGAATGTTACACGGCATATTATGATGCTCAATCATTGGTTTATAATATGATTTTCTTTGCTTCAATGAATAAACTAACCCTGTCATCTGTAGAAATCAAAGAGTCAATGGAATCTCGCCGTGTTGCACTTGATAAAAACAAAGGCATTATCCTCACTGATGGCTTTAATCCACTGGATATTCTCTTTGCAAAAGCCAATCTTGAATACAGGAATAAAATTAATTCATCTTTTGACAAAGAAATTATGTTTGATTTTAGGTGATTGAGATTGTTGAAAAACTCTCTTTTTGTCATTGCGAGGTCACCGTAGGTGACCGTGGCAATCTCAAAACGGGATGATGAGATTGCTTCGCTATCGCTCGCAATGACAACTTTCGGTTAATAACTATTATAATATCCTGTTTCCCTGGCTACCTCAGCCGGCGGAATTGTCCAAGCCACGGCATTGGTCACCACCTCATTGACCAGTTTTGCCTGAAAATTAAAGAAATCATCGTCCCGTATCTTGCTAGCCATCATTTTTCTGCCCCGATAGGAGTCGGAGCGTATTTATCTTCTTAAGAAGACGGTTTATCTTCTTGAGAAGACGTCTTATAACCTTAGGGTTACGACCTATGATTTTGAGAGGTGATTTTCGATTTTGGAATCCGGTGACACAATACTCAATTCAATAATTCAGTATGCTGTCCCCTGAACTCTAATATTATTCCTCGTCATTCAATTTTCCTCTCTGTTTCGGGGCATATTTATAAGCCTCATCATGTGGTCTAAACAATAAAAAGATAACCGAATTATCAGGTGTTTTACCACATATAGAACATTGGTTGATTAATTCATGTTTCAACTTCCGACATTCTTCGCATACTATGTATATAATTATAAAATTCCTTTCAAAAGGAAAACTTCTCAAACCATTAAGATCACCCTTAAGCGGTTCACCTAATTGTATCGGATTTTGAACAATGTAATCTACTTTCTTTTGGAAAGGTTTTTTTAAGTGGGGATAATCTTTAAGGCAGGTGTTTATATAAGGTTGCTTAAATATTGCGGTGTACGAAGGCATAAAGCATATTACTTACCGAAAACGTCTTTATAGTTGGAGAAATTACCATCCCTCAATGAAGCACGGGCTTCTTTTATCTCTTGTTCTATTGTATTTGATATGGATATTCCAAATCCTCCTACATGTTGTTCTATAACTGGATTATTTATTCTAAATCGTAATGCAGAAGATGGAGCTGCATCTGTGCCAATCTCAACAAAAGTCCAGACATTTCTTCTTGAACGAGTTGGTCTTGTTTCAATATTCCAGCGATCTCTTCTTAATAATGTAAACTTTTCTTTATCTAATGTTCTCATGTATTTCTCCTTTAATTTTTCTTAGATGGATCAACTACATCTATTCCTAATGAACCATAGACAACCTTATCAATAATTGTACTAAATTCATATCTACCATATTTAGGAAAAGACATCCTAAAATTTAATATAAGATTAGATGAACCACCCCGATGCCCTACTGTAAAATTACCATCGAGTTTGGGAGCAATATCATTACCATCTGAATCTATAATTCTAATTTTTATAGTATGGTCTCCACTTTCTGCTGCTTCCCCCTCAATTTTTACCACTAAGACGCCCATTAAAAGAACTGGTAATTTTGGTCCCGAAACACGATTAATACCTGCTCGTAAGATACTAACAGTTCCATCCGGATGAGCCGCGGCAGCTTCACCTAATAATAGCATTACTTTCATATGGAATTATAATAACTTATTTGCTGTAAGATGTCAATATCTTAATTCTTTTTTTCGGTTCATAATCTTTTATAAGAATTCTAAGGATACAATCTCTAACGGAAGGTAATTCCGGGAACATCTTAATTATTCAGTATGCTGTCCCCTCCGATGGAGTCCGAAGACTCATACGGAGTCCTTCGGACCGAATTCCGTTAGATGTGATTCCTAATGTTTTTTGAGTTCCTGAGCAAGAACCGGAACTATTTCAAATAAGTCACCGACTACACCATAATTGGCTACCTTAAAGATGGGTGCTTCCGGGTCTTTGTTTATAGCCACAATACATTTGGAGGATGACATCCCGGCAAGGTGTTGGATAGCGCCGGAAATACCGCAGGCAATATAAAGTGTCGGGCAAACCGTCTTGCCGGTCTGACCAACCTGGTCGGTATGAGGTCTCCAGCCGGAATCAACTGCGGCTCTTGATGCCCCAACTGCTGCATTAAGTGTCTGGGCTAATTCTTCTATTATCTTAAAGTTTTCCGTTGCTTTCATACCTCGTCCACCCGATACGATGATATCCGCTTCGGTTAATTCTATTTTCTTCTGACCGCTCATAACTGTTTCTTTAAGTTTTACACGTTGGTCATCGGGTGAAATGCTAACCTGAACTTTTTCTATCGGAACAGTTTGGTTTTGGGGTGTACCTAATGGGAAGACTTTAGGCCTGAGTGTAATTATAGCCGGAGATTTTAGTGACTTAACAGTAATGATGGCTTTACCGGCATAGACCGGTCTTTTGGCAATGAAAGAACCATTTTCGTAAGAAAGAGAAATACTATCTTGAATCACTGATGATTTAAGTTCCGCAGCGATATTGGCGGCTAAATCTTTGCCCGCAGGTGTGGCTGAAAGGAATATAGCCAGAGGATTAATTTTATTTATGGCACTCAGAATGGCTCTCGTATAGGTAGCCAGAATATAGTCCTTGAAATCAGGACCTTCCACTACAATTATCTTATTTGCCCCATAAGATGCGATTTCATTAGTTAAAGAACTGACATTATCACCGACAATTAAACCTACTACCTCTGTTTTGAGTGTTTCATTGATTCTCTTCGCTTCAGAAAGCGCTTCCAGTGACGGTTTTTTTAATTGTTTATCCGCTGATTCTATAAAAACTAATATCGGTTGCATAATCAATCTCCTTCTAATTGCGAATTTGAGTAGGGAAAAATAGCCACAAAGGCACGAAGGCACTAAGAAGAAATACTAATGTATTCTTGGTGTCTTCGTGGCAAAATTGTTGACTTTGTCAACAATCGCAATTCAAATAACCTTTGCTTCCTCACGGAGCAATTTAACGAGTTCAGGAACGACCTCAACTCCTTTACCGACAACTCTTCCGGCTGGTCGGCTGGGTGGATATTCCATTTTTATCGTCTCTATAGATAAAGATTCCAGAGTAACAGATTTTTCCTCAAGCGGTTTTTTCTTTGCGCCCATAATTCCTTTGAGTGAAGGATAACGCGGCTCATTCAAACCTTTTTGGGCGGTTAAAACTGCCGGTAAACCAACCTCTAATACTTCATACCCACTGCCAATCTCGCGATGCACTGTGACTTTTTGCTCAGCCATCTCAAGTTTGGTAATCAAACTAACAAATGGAACATTTAATAACCGTGCTAACATCGCACCGGTCTGGGAATTATCATCATCAACCGCTTGTTTACCGCAAAGAACTAAATCATACGGAATTGTTTTGATAACGGAAGCCAGAGCTGATGCAATAGAAAAACTGTCTCTTTTGTAGGCATCGTTGTCTTTAATGTGGATTGCCTTATCAGCACCCATGGCTAAACAAGTCCTTAAAGTGGTAGATGCTTCTGTTGGACCGACAGTAATAGCAACAACTTCTCCTTTTCCCAATTTTTCCTTTATTCGTAAGCCTTCTTCCAACGCTATTTCATCAAAAGGGCTCAAAATATATTCAACGCCTGATTGTTCTAATGATTTACCATCACTACCGACCCTGACATTTGTTTCAGTCGAAGGGACCCTTTTTATACATACAATAATATTCACAAAATATCTCCTCTCTTAAGTTGTCTGCCCTACTAATTAGGTATGTCTAATAATACACAGTATAATAATTAATTACCATAACGGTCAACTTATTTACCCCCTTTTATTTGACAGTATATGAGATTATATTTAAGAACGGGATTAAACGCCCATACGGGCTGTTGTTTTAAACGATTAAATATATGACTAATCTGGTAGCGTTTGATTTTGAGACAACCGGTTTATATCCGATGAAGGACAAGATAATAGAAATCGGTGCGATTTGTTTTAATCCGGAAAGCATTTCCCGACAGGAACCACGTCGGGACGACGCGGATGACGGCATTATTAAGACTTTTCAGACTTTTGTTAATCCGGGACTCCCCATTCCTCAAGAAGTTATAGCAATACATGGTATCACCGATGAAATGGTAAAAAATGCACCGTCCGGAAGAGAGGCATTATCTACATTATTAGATTTCATCGGTGATAGCCCTTTGCTGGCGCATAATATATCATTTGATGTCAGTTTTCTGATGGCGTCAGCGGCTCTTTATAAAATCAAGCCGCCTTCTAATCTGCTGATTGATACCTGTGAATTAGCCAGAATATGCTTCAGGGATGTGGAAAACCATAAATTATCAACTCTGGGCAGATATCTGAATATTGTCTGCCCGTCCATAAAAGCATTTGCGGGCAGTAATGAACAATCCGGATATCACCGTGCTCTGGCTGACTCGTATGTGGTAATGAAACTTTATAAGATGTGTCTTGACCGATTAGATTCCAAAATAACTATAGATGATGTTGCTCTTCGTTCTACCGGAGGATTAAGATTTGATGATTATATATTTGATAAAATAGAAATACCGCCGGATAAAATAGCCTTAAAAAAGGCAATAGAACAATCTATACCGATTGAAATAACTTACCGTAATAATAAAGGCGAAGAAACTCAAAGATGGATAACGCCTTTTAATATATTTTCATTTCGTGGTAAAACATATTTGGCAGCACATTGTCATCAGGTTGATGAAATCCGCCAGTTTAGACTGGACCGGATTTGTGAAGTAATATCTTGTAAGTAATATCATCTAACTTTATGGTAATATTAGGCATTGACCCGGGCACAAGAATAATCGGTTATGGAATTATCCAATCGGAAGGTTCTAAATTAAAAGTCATTACTTATGGAGTAATCAAAACAATGTCGTGCGTTATGCGTAATGCGTTAGACGTTGAGACGCAAGACCCCCGCCTGACGGACGGGCAGGCAAGACTTATGACACAGGACGTCTCCCAACTCGCAGCACGATTGCTGAAAGGTTATCAAGAACTATTCAAGATAATCAAGCAACACAAACCTGATGAAATAGCCATAGAAACTGTATTCTATTCACAGGACGTGCAGGCAACTATAAAAATAGGAGAGGCACGAGGAATTGCCTTGCTTGCGGCTGCTATGACCAAAACACCTGTTTATGAATATAGCCCTGCAGAAGTGAAGAAAAGCGTAACAGGTAACGGAAGGGCTGATAAAAGCCAGGTTGCTGAAATGGTCAAACATCTCTTATCGTTAGATAC
>JAZDFP010000341.1:0-4877 GCA_043807745.1 Planctomycetota bacterium | reverse complement strand
TTAAAGGAACAACCGCAGCAGAGCCAAGACCGGCCGGTGTCAAGGCACCGGCTAAACTCATTCCTACAGTTACTTTAGAGCCAAGCATCTTTTCAGTGAATAAACGGCATCCTTCCTTCAATCGAGCGGCATTATATGCCAGAAATGTGTCATTTATCAATGACGCAAGATTTTCCTTACCCGTAATCGGAGAAGGACAAATCTTTTTCCCGGAAAGATATTCTTTCTTGTGAGGACATTTCTTCTTTTTAAGCCAATCAGGCGCATCAGATAAATCTTCCCTCATTCGATGATTTCGTTTCATATTTTCCCCTTTCATTTTAATTTACCCGTTCCGCCCCGATTTAACGTCGGGACGTCAGGGTTCGTAGAGTTTAATCTATAGCAATAACACGTGCTGGTGGTAAACTATTAAAATTAGTGGAACTCGCGATACTATAGGCGCCGATATTCGGCACATATATAATATCACCGATTTCTAATTCGGGCATTTCTTCCATATAAGAAATAACATCAAGACCATCACAGGTCGGTCCGGCCAGCGTGGATATCTGCGGTTTACCCTTACGCAAGGTTTTATAGTGATATTTACAATGGTCATAAAGTAACCCTGAAAGAGAACCGTAGATACCATCATCTAAATAATACCAGTGTTTATTAAAGCGGATAGACTTACCAATAACCCGCATAACCAGAGTGCAGGCAGAGCCAACAAGTGCTCTGCCGGGCTCAGAAATAATTTTTATGGACGGCTCAAAAAGCCGGTCCATTTCCTTATTGATAGTCGGTGCCATCTCAGCAAAATAATCATTTTCATAATCAAAATGTTTAATTGGGAATCCTCCGCCTATATCAAGTATTTCAAGCGGAATCTGTTTTAATTTTGCATCATGGAAAATAATAGAAGCCATTTCTAATGCCTCTATATAATTTCCCACCTTGAGACATTGAGAGCCAACATGAAAACTGATGCCAACAGGTTTAAGCCCGAGTTTATGTGCCTTTATCAAAAGCGGAATAGCATCAGACGGGTCAATGCCGAATTTTACAGACAATTCCACGATTGAACCAACATTAGAAACTTTAACTCTAACTAAAACTTCTGAGTTTGGTGCGAATTCACTGATTTTATATAACTCATATTCAGAATCAAAAGTCATCAAAGTGATGCCGTGTTTTTCTACGAACTTGAGGGTTTCATTCTTTTTTATGGTATTAGCAAAAAGCATCCGCTCTACGGAAACACCTATCTTTAAGAGTGTTTCCATCTCGCCTTGAGATGCCACATCGAAAAAAGCACCCTTGCGGGCAAATGTCTTAAGAATCTCAGGATGAGAATTTGCCTTGACTGCATAAAATGGCTTAACTCTTGGCAGAAGAACACGAAAACGGTTTAGGTTTTTGGTTAATTCAGAACGACTAATAACAAACAAAGGCGTTCCATATTTACGCACCAACTTACTAATCTGCTTTTCAGATATCTTGTTGTAACTGTCTGATTTTAATTTTATCATCTATATTTTATTTCTAATCATGGGGTGAGTGACGGGAATCGAACCCGCAACCCCGAGAGCCACAGTCTCGTGCTCTAACCAATTGAGCTACACCCACCACTTTTTTAAATATTGTAAACTTTTAAATAGTAAAACTACATATAAATGTCAAGAAAACTCCGTAACCACAAGATTAACACAGATAAAACTTTTATTCATTTTATTATTTATGTATAAATCTTTAGAGGCTATTATGAGAAAATATCATATAATAATCACATTGCTTATTATTACAATTCTATTCATTTCTTTTTATTTTATAAACAATACAAACAAGGAATTATTCTATAAGACTGAAAGTGCACTCCTGGAAAAAGTTGAGATAATCAAAACATCTTCACCATCTATCGGACCTGATGATATAACCGAAGAATATCATTTATGGCTAAAGATTGAAATGGCGAGAAATTCCCTTGAGCAATTAACTAATATTTCTAATACTATGTTGGTTATCAGAGGATTCGATGGCGGAGACATCCTATCTAATCAACCCGAAACCAATTCAAATGATTTTGGGCTGCCATTACTATTCAGTAAAAGTATAACTTTTTCAACTAACTCTATTCGTCAATTGACTAATAATGAGAATCTCTCAAAACCACGCATTGGTTTTGACAATATAGATTATCAGACCCAGATTTATATTAAATCAGAAAACGACAATAATCTTGTGAATCTTTATATCCACCTGGAATCTAATATCAAATCCAAATATCTCACTAGTGCTATTTCACTTACACTCACTCATTTAAAAAATAGCACCACTATTGCATCCAAAACATTACCTCTTTTTCGATATTAAAACGACTCTCCTTTATTTAAAGGACATAAAAAACCACAGGTCTGCTTCTTTTTAAACAGACCTGTGGTATACCTTTCAAATAGATTTTTATTCCTCTGTAAAACCTTGTATCTTCTGATTAAGTTCCTGCCTGACACTCCTTTGTTTCTCAGTGGTTTCACGAATAGTCTGGTCTAAAGTCTCAAGTTTCCCTTCTATTTTTGTCAGCCTCTCAAGATATTCTGCCCTCTTCTCGCTTTCCTTGGGGTTGTTTACATTCAGAATCTTCATATTCTCGCGATATCTTTCCTGGTCCTTAACTAATTTCTCAGTCTCTTTCCTTGATTCATTGATAATCCTCTCCTGTTCCGCTATATTATTCATCAATGACATAACTTCCTTCATAAAGTCTTTTACCTTCTTAGAAAAATATCCCTGACTTATATAAAACTTTATATTGTCCATTGACTGATTTTGAATGTATATGTTTGATGATATTTCCTGTTGTTCTATTACTTTAAATTCAAGAGTCTTACCTGCGCCTAATTCGTTCTTAAAACGATAATATCCGGCTATTTCCTCCTCAAATTTAGCCGGTTCCATTAAAGTATAGTTACCGCTACGGGGATGGTCTAAATAGAAAGTAAAACTCTTACCGGTTTTATTAATACATTTATATGCAGTCTCGCGAATATCATACTGTTTTAAAACCATTACTCCATTAATGAAACTTCCTTTATGAACCGGTTTAGATTCATTTTTACCAGTCGCTTCTATAGTACACCCTGCTTCTATTGCGTAAGGAATAATATCCTTCATTCCTGTCTGGAGTGATTGACGAATCAGTCCTTCCCCTACGGCTGTTGAGCCTTCAAAGATACTCACTGGACCAGTCTCAAGAGTAAGTTTAGATGAATTATTCAGATAAAATGCATTCATCAAACGTGGTGAAATAGACGAACGATAATAAAGGACTTTGGATCCCTCTATATTTTCAGTAACAATAGGCACCATTGCCGATTGGTGACGAGCCACGCTGATAGGCGATTTTGATTCATAGGCAAATAATTCCCCTATCTGTGTCCCGCTGGCAATAGAACTAATAGAGCGTGAAAGCATCTGGGACATTGAAGGAGCCGGAGAACCAGCCTGTGGTGCAGCCTTCCCGTCTTTCATTTTCTTTCCAATCTCTCTTCCGCCCCCATAATAACCTTTATCGCTTTCTGGCTTTTCTTTAAGATACTCAGCATCTTCAGCCTCTGCCATATAACCCATCGCCAATTTGTCCAATTCTACAAGATTACTTGCTAATGGTATAATGCTTGCTAAACTGATTACCTGTCTGGTCGGATAATATGAAGTATAAAGGTCAAGTTTGAATGATATAGGATTGCCAGCCACAAATGATATATCTACATTGTTCCAATCCTCATCTGTCGGATTCTCCATAATTGCCCATCCTTGCAGATACGGTTTGACATCCTCTCCCAATATCAAACGATATGATGTCTTCCATATCGGCATCTCTATCAGATAACCTATTTGTATATTCCGTTCTCCTTTTCCATTTGTCTGTATTCTTATAACCTTACGGTCTGTATATTTAGCATTTTTATAAATATCCAGTATCCTCACCAGGTCTTCCTGTATCCGTTCATCCAGAATCTTCATTGAACTTACCTCTAACAGATTAAACGGCTGGATGGCTCCATCTTCTCTTAAAAAGACTATTTTATATGAAGTAAGAACAGTATTATCCATCTTTTGATTTACCGGCTCAATACCAAGAATATTACCGCGGGCTATTTCGTTGCCTATTTTAATCTCGGCTTTAACGCCTTTGAGTTGAGTCAAAAACTGGGTTAATGCTGCTCCTTCGGGTACGCGAATCAGAATATTTTCTAATTGCTTATCAATCGGGTCTTTAGAATCGTAGCCGATTGATGTAATCTTACAATCTTTACCATAGTCTATGGCATATAGAGAAGTCAATAAGTCCTGCATCTGGTCTGTCTTGAAATCAAGCGTAACCGTTGCATCATCTTTGATTTTACCGATGCGCTCGAAATAACCCATCCCGTGTTTATAAAGAATTACCTTTTTCACAGGCGGTGCTATCTTCCCTTCATCTTTTTGGGATTGGGCATTAACTGCTGCTGAAGAAGTTAATACAGCAGTCAACATCATTGTTACCAATACTTTTTTCCACATATATCTTTCTCCTCTCTTATAGTTTTATTTATGTTTATAATATTAGATTATTATCAGGCGAAGATTTACGGATAAAAATTATTTTTTACTTAATTTTCTCTTCAATAATAATAGTAATCTCTACCATAATTTCATTTGTAATACTTTGTATTTCTTCTAATTTCTCAGATAATCCTCCTTCTTTACTTTCTTTACCCCTTGCTCCCCCACCAATCGGTGTATCTGCCTCCCGTTTAAGTAAGTCTTCTTGTTTCCGTAGCGATGCATTATCTGATGTTTTATCTTTCGCATCTTTTTTAGCAATCTCATTGGAAGAAGGAGTAGAAGAAGCG
>JAZDFP010000340.1:0-8850 GCA_043807745.1 Planctomycetota bacterium | reverse complement strand
TTCCCAGATGTGCCTGAACCAATAATTAATCAGGGTTTTCTTATGAGCCGGAATGGATTCATCGTCTATGCCATCCATCAACGGCGCCGTGAACAATGCACCGCCGGGCATCGGCAATAAACCGACTATTATCGGCAAAATCGTATAGGTCAAACGATGCAACCCGAAGGTTTCTACTATTAACCTGCTTAAGGCAGTTAACTGGCCCGATTCCTGGAGCAACTCCGAGAAAATCAGGATAACGCCGACAATCCCGACCAGCGAAAGCGTTTCATCGGAACGCAAAGCACCAATTACAGAATCACCTATATCACGGACACCAAGATGAAACCATATTCCCAATAGAAAACCGGCAACGAGAATAGAAATACTGAAAGGAACCTTCAAGCGGAGCAATAACGCTATCAATAAAAACAGCAGACCGATTTTTAATATGACCATAGATTACCCTATCTACTAATAAAATTATTGACTGTCAAATAATCATATAGTGCAAAAAAGTCATATTCCGCCTGCCCCGCCCCGACGTTAGGTCGTATCAAGGGAGACACATCCCTTTTTACACCTAATCTTTCGCAAAATCCAAAATATAATGAACCTTTCAGCCGTTTTATGCAACTATATATGTGGGGGCGGATGACCTGCAAACCGCTTCAGACTTGGGATAAAAGGCGTTGGTAATGCAGTAAACCGCCCCTCTCAAACGTTCATATATATGGAGGAAGAGAACAGAAACCACAGATTGCATAGATTAACACGGATTAACTTAGAAGGGAGAAATCGGGAAATAGCGGTAAGTGGAGAGGGCGGATGCCTCTTGAGGTTCCGAATGATTTCGGGATGGGTCGAAAGGGCTGAGGTCTCCAGGAAGGAATTTAAAGGTGATGGTCTATGAGGAATTCACACTTATGACGATGATGAGAAGAAACTCTCATTCATTGAAAAGGTCATTGAGTCAGGCAGGTTCCATTTACCGAGAGATTATTCCGGCGAGCGTTTGACCTTCAAACTATTTTCCAAGGCGGTATTATTGTTTCTGGTCAACCAAAAGGTTATCCTCAAACGATTTACCATATTTGACCTGCTCTTCGTGGTCTTTTATGCTATGGTAGAGAATATGGATGTGGTGGCTCATCTATTGAAGACCTCCAAGCGTCAACTCTATAGCCGGGAAAAGGCAATCAAGGAAGTAATGCATATCATTGACCGCTCGGAAAGAAAAGATAAGAAGAAATAAGTTGAATAGTAGGTGGAATGTAGTATATAGTATAATAGAAGACAAGGAAATTAAGTATGTTCCCAGATTACATGAGAGATGATATATGAAAAAGAAAGCCAAGCCAAAGCAGTTAAGGCAAAACATTGCCAACCTGATTGACCTAAAGGGTGTTCTATCACGCCCGGACAAGGGACAATTCCAGTATATTAAAATACCGGTGATGATGTCTGTTTCCTTTTCTGATAAAGGCATCTTTTTTGAGTTATCGTATTTCAATAAGAGGGATGAAAACTGGTGTGCCAAGTTCCGTTACGGAATCAAAGACAAAGAACCTGTCAGGGGATTTGTGGATTTCATCCGGGCCGCAAACGCACTCAATGCCGACCCGGACAAAGAGGTTATGGAGTCGAAAAAAGTCCTGCATATTACATCAGACATCAAGAATGGGCTTTTTATGTACACAGTCAGGCCCATCTGGTTCCAGCTGGTTTTATTGGATGATGAGGTCAAGTTCGACTTCACCTTCGTGCAGAAGGTGTTTGACCACTGGGGCATCACGTTGGATTACCAGATTGAAGGCAAGAAGCAGACCGAGGCATTTGTGGAATTCATTCTCAAGGCGTATGAATTTATCAGACAGAAGGAAAAATAATTCAGGGGGATAAATTCGGGGGATAGTTTATTGAACTGTTAATTGAGTCCGCCAGAGGCGGATAAATAAGGTGTCCCCGGAATTACCAGGTATGGCGTCACCGGAATTGATGCGCTAGCGATTGTCCTGGGAATCAGGAGATGGTATCCCCATAATTCTTGAAGGAGGGATAATATTATGAGTTTAGGCATAAATACAACAACACCTGATGGTATGGTTTTTGCGGCAGATAGTCGCCAATCTTATCGTAATCAAAAAGGGATGAGTAGAATCGGTTCTGATTCAGCAAGTAAGGTGTTTAAATTAGGAGAAAAGTCAGGAATTATTGTTACTGGTTTGGCTTTTATACCAGAAAATAATGTATTTAAAAATATCAGTCATTTTATAGATGATTTTATTAAAACCACATCTGATATTAACGATTTAACAATAATAAAACTTAGTGAAAAGATTAAAACATATTTTGAAGGAAAATATCAATATAAGGAACAATTTAATAAAATATCTGAACAGATTAAGTTAGATTTAGAGAATAAGAAATGTAAAATCATAGATACAAAAATTGAACAAGATTGTATAAAGTGTAAATTTAACGAGCCTAGTGGAAAACCATCAGAAATAGTATGGGCTCCTGAAAAACTCGTATTTATTGTTGGTGGCTATAATAAAGATAGCTCACATCAAGTTTATCAGTTAAATATTCCTGGAGCAATTGAAAGTAGACGAGACAGTTTACAAAAGGGTCATGAGTATGGCGCTGCATGGATTGGGCAAAGTGATGTTACATCCAGAATAATTCTTGGTTATGACGCATGTTTAGAAAACTTGCCCATGACACAAAAATCTATTAGTGAAATCGGATCAGAAGAAGTCCGGAAACAGTTAAGAGGATTAGAATATATGATAAACTGAGGGACTATGACTTTACAAGACGCTATAGATTTCAGCGTTTTGGTAATAGAAACAACTTCTGCTATTCAGCGATTTTCTGATGGAATTGCTATGAACCCTGGTGATATACCCGGGGTGGGTGGACCTGTAGATATTGCGATTATTACTCGCGATAAAGGATTTAATTGGATTTCCAAGAAAAATATACATGTAAAAGACAAAAAATTCGACTTACAATAATGGCGTGTATTTTATTGTATTTTATAGATACAATATAAGATTTTATTGACTACTACATAGTTATTTGATAAGATTTAAATTATGTCCGATCATATTCATTTCCCAAATGCTCCTATAGTTGAATCATTATTGGATATTAGATGTATTCTTCCTTCAGAAATTAATTTGTCAACTTTGGCGTCATTCCACGAAAGGATAAAAAATGATTTCCCAATAAAAGAGGAAAGAATATCTTGGCAAGCTGGATTTGAAATAAAAGCTGGTAATCGCCCAGAATTAATTTCACCTAAAGGAGGTCCAGACGGTTATCTGTTCCATCCGACTGACAAAAAAAGAATAGTTCAAGCAAGATTAGACGGGTTTACTTTTAATAAACTTAAACCTTATACAAAATGGGAAGATTTTAGTGGTGAGGCTAAAAAACTCTGGCAACATTATAGTGAGGTTGCCAAACCTGTTAAAGTTGTTAGAATAGCTCTCCGATATATAAATCGTATAGAAATCCCCATTCCATTTAAAGACTTTGGGGAATATATTAAAACGGTTCCCCAAATTGGTGATGGAATTCCTAAGGCTCTTTCTGGCTTATTTATGAGATTAGTAATACCAAACCCCGAGCTAAAGGCAATGGCTATTATTACAGAAACGGTTGATAAAATTGATGAGAAAAATAATAAATTGCCTTTAATATTTGATATTGACGTCTATATGGAACAACCGTTTGAACTACAAACAGATACTATTTGGAAAGCAATGGTGGATTTACACGAATTTGAATATAGTATTTTTATTAAAAGTATTACAAACAAAACAGAGGAGTTATTTAAATGAATGATTGTGCA
This sequence comes from Planctomycetota bacterium, assembly GCA_043807745.1. GTDB lineage: Bacteria > Planctomycetota > MHYJ01 > JACQXL01 > JACQXL01 > JAZDFP01. Next base: position 5,006 of record JAZDFP010000340.1, on the reverse strand, counting down.
GTCGCATTTTTTAAGCCATCTTTAAATGTATTGCAACCAAGAGGGTATAGCAAAGAATCCCTGATGACACAAAAAGCGAATGACGAAGCAGTAATGGATTTTTCTATTCCTGAATCAAGACGTACTTGGATTCGAGAATTTTATACGCTTACTTCTAAGTGGCAATCTGAAGCTCAACATCTTTCTTTAGTCACTGAAATCGCAATGCATCCGGCATATCAACAAATAATTGGTATGGGAGAAAGTGCTTTACCATTAATACTGCGTGAGCTTGAAACAAAACCAAATCATTGGTTTTGGGCGCTTAAGGCAATAACAGGTGAAGATCCCGTACCACCAAGTCAACGTGGTAATATTCATCAAATGATTCAATCTTGGTTAAACTGGGCTAGAGAAAATAATATTAGTTGGTAATTTATGTCATTTCCTATTGTTACAAGTCCTGAAACCATTGATTATAATTGTTTTGCCTGGGCTGCAGAAGAAAACACTCGTCGGTGGGAACCAGACCCCATGAATATTTATTTTTGGCCCCCGAATATTCCTCGCGAGTTGACATTAGAATCTATTACTGCCGCTTATGCAACTTTAGGTTATCAACATTGTTATAATAATGCAGACTTGGAAAATGGTTATCAAAAAATAGCTATTTATGTTGGTAAAGATGGGAGACCGGAACACGTTGCAAGACAATTACCAAATGGTAATTGGACTAGTAAACTCGGGGATTCTTATGATGTAGAACACGAATTTATTAATAATTGGGTGAGTAAAAACGAATACTGGGTTAATATTAAATGTCTTAATCTTTCTGGCTATGGTAAATTAGGATGTATCTTGAAGAAACATTTGTAGCAAGTTAATTATTCAAAATTATAAATTCTGAGGATAGTTCCCAAATAAAGTTTTTTGGTTATACCCACCCACATTTTCAATCTTACCCCGCATCCCTATCTAACCCAGACCCTTCGGGCATATAGCGAAAACCCTTCGGGCATATAACGAAGACCTTTCGGGCATATAACGAAGACCCTTCAGGTATGTAACGAAGACCCTTCAAGTATGGGACGAAGACCCTTCGGGCATATAACGAAGACCCTTCAGGCATATAACGAAGACCCTTCGGGTATGTAACGAAGACCCTTCAAGCATATGACGAAGACCCATCAAGTATATAACGAAGACCCATCAAGTATATAACGAAGACCCTTCAGGCATATAAGGAAGACCTCTCAAGCATATTACCCGGCGCTACTTACTCCCATACCTCCCCCTACCCCCCACCACCTAAGTGCAAAGTTTGCACTGAGCCAAAAAACCTCATATTTTTTTATTCCCATATTCCATAAGCAGTTAAAGACAATCAGCCCTTCTTTTTACCCCCTGAAATATACCTTGGCATTTCACTTAGCCCATATAGGTAGAGGAAAAGAGCAAATTGCGAATTTTCCTCCAGGGAGGTATTTATGAAATGGAGATTGGTTGTTTATGGGTTGATTGGGATAGCAATAATATTTGCCACAGAGACACCGAGTACACAGAGGAATGGAATAGAGATTGTTTTTAAGGCACAGGATAAGCAAATAAATCCGTATCAGGAAGAATACGAGAAACTACTTTATCCAACAGTAAGAATTAGTTCGCCTGCAGGAACCGGTTCAGGCGTTGTCATTAGCCACAGAGACACAGAGGTCACAGAGACGGATATATATGTTTTAACAGCGGCTCATGTGGTGGAAAATGAGTCTAAGGTCCAAGTGGAATTCTTTTATCAGGCAATTACTAAAATAGAAGCAACAGTAATAATAACGGATACCGCCAAAGATTTGGCTCTTATTCGTGTGATTTGCGGTATTCATGATATTCGTGTTAAAGATATTTATTCGGCTACTCTCGCTCCGAAGGATTACACGCCTTACTTATTTACACCGGTCTGGACTGTCGGCTGTTCCTTAGGATTAAAACCAAGACCTTCTTTCGGTCATCTCTGCGCACTCTGTGACTCTGTGGCAGATAATTGGGAAGTTTCCTCTCCCGTCCTGCCGGGCAATTCCGGCGGTCCGGTTTACGATGCAAGAACATACGAAGTAATCGGCATTGCGGTCTGGGTTCATACATATCAAGGTCAATTAATAACAACTATGGCGGGCGTTGTCCCGATTAACGAAATATACGAATTTTTAACCAGCCACCAAGACACAAAGACACTAAGAAAATAAAACTTTGTGCCTTAGTGCCTTAGTGGCGAAAGAGAAAGGATACTTTTATGGAAAACGAATTTGGTAAGTGTTGCCGATGCGGGGAAGAAGTCAGTCCGCCTTATGACCGCGATTGCGACTGGCTCTGTAAGCAGTGCTATGACAAGACCCGTTCCAAGGGCGGGTTCCGCTATAACCCGCGGATGAATGACGAGCCCATCCGCACGGCTGAAGAACGCGAACAGAATGAGAAATGGCAGGATGAGATTATCGATAAGGTGGATAGAGAAGCCACAGATTACACAGATTAAGGAGTAGTTGGTCTGTCAAGCGAGTATCCGCGCTTCTCGCTGGTGCGGATAGATGGACTAACTTTTAACTTCTAACTTATAACTTTTAACTTTCTTTGAAAGGGGGTGAAAGAAAATGATACGCACTAAAGTAAGTATACCGGTGCTTGACCTGATTACGCCTAACCCGGATATGGGCGTGAAATGGGTCCAAAACCTGACCAATAATGCCGAGCATATAAATAACCGCCGTAAGGAGCGGTTGCCTAATGATACGGCATACGGCCAGGTAATGGCTACACCGTCAGCCGAGAAGTTTGAGCCCTTTGTGGACGGCAGTTTCATATCCAAGGGCGATTTGTCTGCGGCTGATATCAAAACCATGCAGAGGTCCAATATCCTCAAGGCATACAATAAGTATAACGACAACATAGACCGTGCTTTTGAGGAGGTGGACGGCGTCTATGCCAAGCGGTTCAAGGATGCAGTTGAGGCAAAGCAATCTGCCTGGGAGGAAGGCGTGACCAGAGTTCTGCGGCTGGTTGGCAGTAGGGCACGGGGCAGGCAAGCCGCAGCCATTATGGGAGAATGGCTGACCGGTAACCAGACCATCGTGGGACAGTTGCCCGAGGGTTCTGAAGTCATGCCCGGCGGCGGTCCTTATGACATCGCCAAGGCACGGCTCAGAGCGACCTTAAGGGCGGGACTGGCACAACTCCTGACACAGACCGGCGTGATAGTTACGGCAAGCGGTTATGATGCGGCACAGTTAGCCGACCATAACCAGCGCATCAAGGATTTCCTGGAGAGCGTTTCTGACCCGGCTAAGGCAGATGACTGGGTTTCGACCCGCACTGCGGATAAGTCCTATTGCGTCTGGTTCGTGGATAGCGGACAACTGAAACTGGAGGCGCAAATCTATACCGCGTAATTCGTGAAACCACAGATAAACACAGATGAACACGGAGCGCGTACGGCTCTGTGTTCTCTGTGCCTCTGTGGCAAGGAGAATAATGACTTTATGAAATGCGAGGCGTTAACCCAATATAAACACCGCTGTAAAAACGATGCGTTTTACTACGATGCGGAAACTAAATTAAACCTGTGCCCGGACCATAAGTTCGGGAACGCGAAAGGAGTGATGCATTATGGCAAGGACTTTATACGACCGAGCCAACGAAATCAAAACAAAGCACTTAAACCCGCAATCGGTCACGGGCGAGAAGGTGGCTAATAATTCAATAGAGGAAAAACATCTTAAGGACGGTTCTGTTACCAGAGATAAGATTGCTGATAAGATAGTCGGAACTGATGAGATTATTGATTCGGCAGTAACCGGACCCAAAATCGCTAAGAACTCAGTATCGTCAGATGCGATTATCGGAGGCGCAGTAACCGCAGAAAAGATTGCTGATAATTCCGTGAATGCTTCCAAGATTGCATCAGGGGCAATAACAACGGAAAAGATAGCTCAAGGCGCCATTACCAGAGACAAGGTTGCAGACCGGAGTGTTGGAACGGATGACCTTGTGGACGGTTCTGTAACTACAGCCAAACTGGCGACATCATCAGTAACCAAGATAAAACTGGCATCTAATTCGGTTGGCTACTTGGAAATTATTAACGATTCGGTTGAGCCGAGACATATCCGGGCAGTTGATAGCCCTGCTAACGGTGAAGTTCCATCTTACAATCAGGCACAGGAAAGGTTTGAGTGGGTTGCTCCGGCAGGGGTATCAAGACCACTAACTCCGCCGGTTGCAACAGATGAAATAGCCGATAATGCAGTGAGCAGTGAAAAGTTAGCAGGGAGCAGTGTAATAACAGAGAAGATAGCAAATAATGCGGTGACGATACCTAAATTAGGTTTTAAGGTTGTGGGAGTTATAGTTCTGCAAGGGCAATATAACGGAGATTCGGCTAATGACCCTGATTTGGTCAATGGCCAGATTTTAGGATTCTATCCGACTAATCAAAGGAGCGGTGAGATACAAATAATAGCCCTGAATATATTCGGTTCAGTCAGGGTTACTCTGCTCGCCCCGGCTTTGTATGATAGTAGATTCTCGGTAGTAGTCCTTTTCTAACTACCCTGTGCCAGAGGCAGATCCGCCTTTGGCGGAAGTGTGATTGTGTTAAGAGGATAGCCACAGAGACACAGAGAGAAAAATAGTTACCACAAAGACGCAAAGGAATACAAACACGAATGAGGCGAATGACACGAATATAATTTTCAATTCGTGTGTACCCGCCCTGTTAGAAATGATAGTACCGTTCGGTGATCAAATATACGGAAAATTATACTACCAGTGAGTGGAACATTTCTAACGGGGTGAATGTCTATTCGGATTTATTCGTGTTATCTTCTTAGCGTCTCGGCGGTGAATTTCTTATTTACCCTGTAACTTACTGATGGCTCCTTCTGCTGCTTTACGTACCCGTTCATCTGAGTCCGATAACAATTTGGTAATCTCCGGGACTGCCTCTTTGGCTTGTAAGTTCACAAGTGCATAAATTG
>JAZDFP010000339.1:0-6901 GCA_043807745.1 Planctomycetota bacterium | reverse complement strand
TAATAGCAAATGAAAAAGATTGGATGGCTGGTCCACCAAGCTTTACATCAGAAGAACAATCGAATAATACTTTAGCTTCAATAATTCTAATTTGTATTATGTTAAGAATAATAAAAAAGTATTTCAAGTTTAGTGATTTTTCAATTGATGATAGTAATAAATATATGAGATATCTAAATGATTGCATTGACATTATTATTAAAACCCCCGAGACAAATACCAGGCAGTTTTGTACAATACCACAAATTGCCTACTATATTGTTGAGGCATTAACTCAAGATATATCTTAATGAGGCGATAAAAATGGCAAAGACAATTGTGCATTGGAAGAAAGAACTTGCAAGAATATGGACAAATTATTTGCCTCCATGTAGGCCCTCGTGTTCCGAATTAGTTATATGCACTAAATATTTGAGAAAAATACAAAGTGTGACCCGTAATAGACAATTGAATTTGTTAATTTTAGGTTCTACTTCTGAGTTCAGAGATTGGGGGCATGAAGAAAATCTCAATGTTACTGTAATTGATTATAGTGAAGAATATCATCAGCAAATTAAATGGGAACTGAGATATAAGTATATTCAAGAGATGTTCGTCAATCAACGATGGCAAGATATGTTTTTTGAAAATGAATTTGATATAATACTTGGAGATTTAGTTGTGGGAAATTTAAAAGAAAACGAACTCCCTCGCTTTTTAATAAACGTAGAAAAAGCACTGGTAAAAGACGGTTTTTTTATTACGAAAAGCTTTTTTAGAAAAAATGATTATACTCCAAAAAGTTTAGAAGAAATATTTGCTGAATACAAACGCTCCGAATCGAAATTTCACCCATTTCCTTCGCTTATATATGATATTGCTATCAGCTGTATGAATATAAAAACAGGCATTTTAAGTTTTAATTATATGAACAATAAAATATATAAATTATATAAATCAGGAGTGATAAACAAAGGCCTTTGGGAGAAATTTAATTGTTTAGGATGGGAAAAGAACATGAAATTCGGGTTCTTCATCCCAATAATAACCCAATGGGAGACGATGGTGAATAAGTATTTACAAATCTACAGTAAAGATTATGGTCAAGATATATATTCAAACAATTTTCCCGTTTATGTAATAACTACAAAAAAAGCGAGGAGTTGATATGAATAACTACTTTATTATCCACGGATCATTCGGGAAGCCGTATGAAAATTGGTTCCCTTGGTTAGAAAAAGAATTATCTAACTGCAAACTACAATGTTTCGTTCCTCATTTCCCAACTCCTCAGAAACAAAACTTTAATAATTGGGAAAAATTACTAAATTATTATTTAGGTCTACGTTTAATAAATGAGGACACTGTTTTTATCACACATAGTTCGGCATCTATTTTTGTTGTAAAATATATAATAAAGAACAAGGTAAAAATCAAGGGCTTGATATCGGCTGCAGGATTTAATAATTTCTTCTCTGGCATGAAGGATTTTGATGAGATCAATAAGCAGTTTTTTATTGAAAATTCTGAATTATTAAAATTTAAAGATTATTCAACCTTTTCTCATTGTTTTATTTCTGACAATGATCCTTATTTGCCTATAGAAAAATTAAAGGAGTTTTCTAATGCCATCAAAGCCCATCTTCATGTTATTCCAAATGGTGGTCATTTCAACATGACGGCAGGATATGTAAAATTTGTGGAGATACTAGAAATTATCAAAGACATTGAAAATTTGTGATATTATAAAAGAGCGTAAAAGGGACAGACCACTGATTTTCTAATCCCTGCTTTCCCTGTTCTACAGACCATCATTTTCCTAAAATCCTATTTGCTTGATTACAAACGGTGCCAAATTCAAACGGTGCCACCCTCCAGAGGCGGGCAGGCACACCATCCGCTGAAATCCAGTATTTAAGCCAATTTTAGGTCACCCCCCCTATACCCTATAGGTATATACCCTATACCCTATAGGGGGGTACCCTATACCCTATAGGGTAGTACCCTATACCCCCTACCATATTACCCCCGCTTTACTGCAGTAATACCCCAAAAACATTGCTATATTACTACAATTCTACTGCTGTAATACCCAAGGGTTACTGCTATATTACCCCAAAATTACTGCAGTAATACCCCAAGGCTACTGCTGTAATACCACAGGATTACTGTTATAGCACCCCCGAATTACTGCAGTAATCCCTCAAAACCACTGCTATATTACCCCAAAACTACTGCCATAATACCCCAAAACCACTGCTATATTACCCCAAAACTACTGCCATAATACCCCAAAGCCACTGCCATATTACCCCGGAGATACTGCTATATCACCCGGTATCCCCCTAAAAAGAGGTTAAAGATTAGAGATTTAAGATGAAAGTGAGAAATCTTCCGGAAAATCCAAAATATTTTGTCACAAATCGGATTTTAGGGGATTTGAATACGGGTGGAGATGATGAATGCTCCGCTGAGGCCCGCCAGAGGCGGGTCTCCCGACGGAATAGTCGGGATAAGAGGCTGATAACGTCCCTGTGGGACTAACAGCCTCTAAAAGGAGGTGTTTTATGAAAAACCAAATGAATAGAAAAGGAATCCCGCCCGGGGCTCTGGAATCAGAGATTTTGTCCATAAACGAGGCAAAACGTAGTATTCCAACCATAGACCGCAGTAAGGGGACTATCTGGTGCAAGCGCCGGGGCGAACTCAGGCACCAGTTCAACGGCCGGGAGCGGGAACTCTGGTCTCCGGAGTTCTACCGGGAATGGATAGAGTACATTGAAGCAATAGAAAATGGAGAACTAACGGGATATTAAAATGAAAGCCCGCCTGCGCCCGTATGGGCTTCGGCGGGTCTAACTCGCTGATAACGACCTTTGGTCTAACAGCGAGTAAGAGAATACGTTGAAGCCGTAGAAAATGGGGAATTAACGGGGTATTAAGCCACGGATTACACAGATTAAATGGATGAGGTAAGGATGGGTAATAATATGAAAAGATTATTAGAATACAGATTAATAGGAATTACACTGATTATCATCTCTGTGTTCTCTGTGCCTCTGTGGCTGAATACTTACGATAAGGGAACCGAGATAGAGATTGTCTTTAAAGCACAGGATAAGCAAACAAATCCATACCAAGAAGAGTATGAGAAGATGCTGTATCCTACTGTTAGGATTACCTCAAGTAGTGGCACAGGGTCGGGAGTTGTTATTGATGTTACAAAGGTTACAACGGTTATCCCGCCCTGCGGGATTACAATAGTTACAGGATGTTACATACTGACTGCGGCACATGTCGTAGATAATCAGAGTGAAGTCAAAGTAGAATTATATAATTCAACTGTTATTACTGCATCTGTCATCATAACTGATACCGCTAAAGATTTAGCACTCTTGAAATTATCTAACATCCAACATCTAATTTCTAACATCTATTCAGCCCATCTTGCCCCGAAGGATTACACGCCTTACTTATTTACACCGGTCTGGACTGTTGGATGTTCCTTAGGATTAAAACCAAGACCTTCTTTCGGTCATCTCTGTGCACTCGGTGACTCTGTGGCAGATAATTGGGAAGTTTCCTCTCCCGTCCTGCCCGGTAATTCAGGCGGTCCGGTCTTTGATGCAAGAACTTACGAGGTAATAGGTATTGCAGTATGGGTCAAGGTTTATGATGGACAATTGATTACCACGATGGCGGGCGTTGTCCCGATTAACCAAATATATGAGTTTCTTAACCACAAAGACACAAAGGACACAAAGAATTAAATCTGTGTAAATCTGTGTAATCTGTGGTTTCGTATTAAGTCAGATCGGAGGTTCTTGATGCGCACAAGGACTGACCGTTGAACATAAATCTCGCTAATAACTATAGGGGTTACAGTGATAACCCGCCTACGGCGGGTCTAACTCGCTGTAACATCCTGACGGATTAACAGCGAGTAAGAAGGAGGTGAGAAAAATGGCATTCGAAAAGAAGTTTGAGTTGGAAATCTACGTTTCGGAAAACGTAGAGGTGGCCGGGCATATGCCTGACCTGTGGGCGCAGCGAATGGGCGAGTCTGCCGGACTCATCAAGGATAAACTTGATGAGATTTTCGGCGACGAGGAGACCTTCATTAAAAACTTGGTAAAACCGTCTGAGGATGGTTTCCGTCCTTTAATTGATTCCTCGTTTATCTCCAGGAGCGAACGCTCTTCCCGGAATATCCGAAGCGCACGACGCGAGAATATGGTCCAGTCCTTCCCTAAATGGAAGGCGAGCCTGAATAAGGCATTTGAGACCATTGACGGCGTAGTGGGCAAGTTTTTCAGGGATAAGGTAACGGCAGCCAAGGACCGCTGGGCCCTAAAGATGGGCTCAGGTATGTTACGTATGACCGGAGATAAGATTCGCGGACTGGGACCAGCCCCAGTCGCGACTTATTATCTGGTCGGCGACAACCGTGCTAAAGACTGGGTCGGACCAGCCGGCACCAGCGACGGCGAACCTTACAACATTGCACGGGACAGGGAACGCACATCGTTCAAGGCGGCTATCCTTAATAGGTTGGTTCAGGGCGGATTGATGGTTATCAAATCCGAATTTGATAGCGATGAAATCACTGAACAGAACACTATTAATGCGAGTCTGCTGAACGGTCTGCGCGACCCGTTAAAGTGCGATGCATTTGTAACGGCTCCAGCCGCTGATAAGTGCTTCTGCGCCTGGAAAAAGGATGATGAAGGTAACTTCATTCTCCACGTCCAGGTCGGGCTGACCACACCGTAGTTGTGGTTGCGTGAGTTCCCGCATAGATGCATATGTGCGGGACGACCACGCTTACCTTTAACCAATAGAAACAAAATGGTAGACAACGAGGTTTATCCTCGTTGACACAATATCAACGCACATAAAGTGCGTTGTCTACCGAAATATGAAAGGAAAACAGTATATGGCATTCAGAAGAACATACTTTGACGGGCAGGTGACTTCACCTGCCATAGTCCCCGGTGCGGTGACCGAGGAGAAGATTGCGGATAATGCGGTAACTTCAGCCAAGATTAAGGACGAGACGATTCAAAGCGTTGATATTGATTCAGGGCAGGTCAAGACCGATGACTTAGCCGATGGCTCGGTTACTCTGTCTAAATTGGGCGCTGATGTAACTCTGACGCCTCTGCCTGATAATGCGGTTACAACACCGAAGATTCAGGATGGAGCAGTTACCACAACCAAAATCGGCGATAGGGAAGTAACAGAAGACAAGATACGCGAAGGTTCAATCTCAACCTTGAAACTGAAGGATAGTTCAGTAAACAAAGCCAAATTAGCGTCAAATTCAGTCGGCTACTTGGAAATCATTGACGGTTCTGTAACTACGCCGAAAATACTTGATGGTGCAGTAACACCTGAAAAGTTGTCTTTTGTGCCGGGCGGAGCCAGACCATTGGTGCCGCCGGTTGCAACAGAAGAAATAGCGGCTAACGCAGTGACGACGCCGAAAATCGGCGAGTTACAAGTTACAAGTTCTAAGTTACAAGTTGAAAGTGTAACGACAGAAAAGATAGCCAATGATGCAGTGAGCAGTGAAAAGTTAGCAGTGAACAGTGTCATAACAGAGAAGATAGCAAATAATGCGGTAACGATACCTAAATTAGGTTTTAAGGTTGTGGGAGTTGTGGTTCTGCAAGGTCAATATAACGGGGATTCGGCTAATGACCCTGATTTGGTTGATGGACAAATTTTGGGATTTTATCCGACCAATCAAAGGAGCGGTGAGATTCAAATAATAGCCCTGAATATATTCGGTTCAGTCAGGGTTACTCTGCTCGCCCCGGCGTTGTATGATAGTAGATTTTCGGTAGTAGTCCTTTTCTAACTACTCTGTGCCAGAGGCAGATCCGCCTTTGGCGGAAGTGTGATTGTGTTAAGAGGATAGCAAAAACAGTTTATAGAGTTCATTAAGTTTATGGAGTTTTTAGAGTTAGAGTTACCAAGAGAAAACTCTATAAACTCTACTAACTTGATAGACTCTACAAACTAAATGGTCTGTGTTCTTGTTATTTACCTTGCAACCTACTGATGGCTTCTGCTGCTGCTTTACGGACGTCTTCATCAGTATCCGATAACAATTTGGTAATTTCTGGGATAGCCTCTTTGGCTTGTAAGTCCACGAGTGCCCAGATTGCGCTTGAACGCACCCCTGCATTTGAATCTGATAATAACCTGATTATCTCCGGGATAGCTTCTTTGCCTTGTAAGTTCACAAGTGCGCTAACTGCTTTACTACGTACCCATGCATTTAAATCTGATAAGAGCTTAATTATATCAGGGATAGTCTCTTTGGCTTGTAAGTTCACAAGTGCACTAACTGCTTCTCTACGCACCCCTGCATTTGAATCTGATAATAACCTGATTATCTCCGGGATAGCCTCTTTGGCTTGTAAGTTCACAAGTGCCTCAATTGCCCTTACACGCACCACTGCATCTGAATCTGATAATAACCTGATTATCTCAGGGATAGCTTCTTTGGCTTGTAACTTCCCGAGAACAAAGATTGCGCTTTCACGCACCACTGCATTTGAATCTGATAATAATCTGATTATCTCCGGGATAGCCTCTTTGGCTTGTAAGTTCCCGAGAGCATCAATTGCTCTTCTACGCATCCCTGCACTTGAATCTAATAATAACCTTGTTATCTCCGGGATAGCCTCTTTGGCTTGTAAGAACCAGAGTGCCCCGATTGCCCTTGCACGCACACCTGCATCTGAATCTGATAAGAACATAATTATCTGTGGTATTGCCTCTTTGCCTTGTAACTTCCCGAGTGCATCAATTGCGCTTCCACGTACCTTTGCATCTGAATCTGATAATAACTTGATTATCTCTGGGATAGCCTCTTTGGCTTGTAAATCTATGAGTGCCCAGATTGCGTTGC
>JAZDFP010000338.1:0-2615 GCA_043807745.1 Planctomycetota bacterium | reverse complement strand
AAAAATGGCGGTTGCGCTTTATTCTTCGAGGCTAATAATTGGAACGCAGAACATACTGAAATTATAAAACTGTATGATTCGGAACAGACCTACGATATTAGCGTTGCTGAAAATCGTCCGATTAGTCCGATAACCTGCGATCCGTCCTTTGATCCTAATTGCAAAGTAGATGCTAATAAATTAATTAAGGTGAATAAAGACAGGCAATGCGCTGAATGGCTGACCTGTAAATCATCGGCCGCTGTTTGGAATCCAGACACCAGTCAATTTCAGATAATTTGCGATGGCCTGGATACCTGCATAGAATATGATCATACTAATAATATTACTAAGTGTAAAAAATGGACTTCGTATGATACAATTGTCAATCCGCTGACAACAGAGTTATATCAAACAAGAGTAACCGGCCAGAATGATCACCTGCAGTGGAGCGATAAAGAATATATAGGCTATGCCATTCCTGATTTATTATCGATTAAAGATTTGACCAGTTATGCTTTCGGTGATGATAAAAATAATCCGGAAGCAAGAATAGTTCACGCGGTTTATAATGCGACCGATCCGAACAGCAGGAGAAATATTTTTTGTGCGAATGCCGATAATTGCTGTGTAAATCCAGACAATAGCGATAAGGACGGCGCTTTGTGTACAGCTACCGTTAATAATTTCAGCGGCTTGCTTTTTACAGGAGAATGCCAGGAGGGCATTTGCTGGGTCAGTCCCTTGGTGAATGACACATCTACCAGTACTTTTTCTCTGGAGACTAGAGGCTATGCTGTAGCCGATGCGCCTTTCCCTGATGCTATTGAGCCGGAAGGCGATGACAGATTGCAGGCTTATAGTGGAGCTAATATTTGCGAAAAAGATACGGCGACAATTAATGGCTGTGAATTAAAATATAAAAAAGTCACTTATAGCACAAGCGGCGTCTCAAGGTACTATCCGATAAATTATACTGAACCGGAGGGTATCTGTATTTCTGGTGATCCTGAGAAGATTAATAACAGAGATTTTAACTGCACGGCAATGGTGGAGGGGAGAGAGGTAGGGAAAAATGATTTATGTGACAGCCTTGGACCTAATCCGCAAAATGAAGACGATACTATTAGAAGAGGTGATGGCGTCTGTGCTAAAAAAACAGCCGTAGAAACAGTCTATAATTGGCCGGGCATTTGTTTAGAGTATGACTATTCAAGTCCATTGATTAATGATGCCGGGCAATCTTATATGTGTAACCAGTGGTATCCAGCCAATAGAATAGACGGCACAGAAAGTTTATTTGATAATTACAAAGAAGCCGGCTTCTATAATCCAGCGGGCAATGATTTGTTATTCTGCGCCATAGCGGAGCCGTATGAATTAGAAGCAGACAGGTATTATTGCGGTGGAGTAACTAATGGTTGGTGCAATTTATTATATAAAGTACCGGCCGGTGCGCGGATAAATATTAATGCCGTGTCTGGTTATGAGGATTTGCTAAATCAGCACTATTTAAAGAATGTTTATCGTTTTGTTGCCAAAGACGAGGCGACAGAAGTTTTTTATCCTAACGGTATTGGCTGGGATAGAATAGAAAAGTTAGTCCAAATTGAATCACCGGCTTTTAAGCTAAATGATTTTGTTACGGTCAGTGGGCAAAATCTTGTCGCCGTGCCGGTTTACCCTAAAGATGTTATACAAAAGTTCTTTGATGCCGAAATTGAGCAGTTTTATTATGATTGGGGGTATTCGTTTACTATGACCCCCGAAGGCAGTTATCACTTTGGCGAGGAATGTGAGGATGGCATTGGTGTATTAGAGTGGATGGCCCAACCTCCACAGAATAATTATTGCGTGGATGACCGAGAGCACTTGGTTTATCAATACAGGGGTTTTGGCGATAATTGCGGTACGGGTGGAGCGGGTATAGACCGCGGTTTTGTCTGGTGCAATCCTTTAACCTATAATTACTATGTTAAAGTAGAAAAAGATACTGCTATCGTTTGCGAGGAAAAAAATTGTAGCCTTAATTTAGGCAAGGGCTATATTTGTATGTATACTCCGGCAACTTCGCCAACCTATGGTTCCATGCTTTATGATAATCCGCCGGGCAATTGGTCGTGGAGTGGGCCTATTTTAGACATGACCAGCATCAGTGAGTGCGGTGGTGACCCCAATTGTGAATTTATTTATTGCGTCAATGATCTCTTTCCAATGAGCACTCATAATAATGATCCGGATATCAATGGCCGGCTTCTCAACGTAAATTATTGCAGTGATTACGGGGGTTTTACCAGCGAGATTAAAGTGGATGAGTCTTTTTTCCGCCCTGAGAGTTACACCAATATTAAAAGTATAGATTCTTGTTTTGACAAGATATATAAATTAGTTACCGTTAATGATCCGGCAGAGCATCAGGAAGCCAGATTTAAGGACAACGTCCATCAGGCGTTGATAAACGAGCTGTTTGGCAATAGCACAAGCACAACAGGTTGTCTTAAATCTGCTATTGGCGCCAGTTGTTATCCGGAAGAAACTAAGTGGTCGCCTTTTACTGGCGTTGATTGCGGCGAAGGCTCAAATTGTTATCAAATGTGTTCAACTATTGCTGAATTGGATGCTGAAGGCAATAATTC
>JAZDFP010000337.1:0-2689 GCA_043807745.1 Planctomycetota bacterium | reverse complement strand
ACTCTCCCCTAGAGAGGGTGTTGAATAAATAAATTATTTACTACCAAGTCTATTATCAGTATAATCCTTTGACTTCTTAACCGCCTCATCTATTATACTCTGCCTTGCGGTATTTCCTAATTCATCAGAAAATTTAGACTGTAAAGCGTATCCCGCGGTAGCGGAAGTTGCCGCGCCTAAAGCACAGCCTGATAAAAACACCGGTATTATCAAAATCATCCCTAATATCAACTTATTCATACCCTACCTCCTTTTTACGGTTATCCTAAGTTATTACAGACGGTTCTATCATGCCACCCATTCCTCTTACTGGAAGCGATTTTCTCGCTTTTGTCAAGCGTTGTAGCCGTAACTCCCTTTGTTGGGGGGTCAGGGCGTTTTCACGCTTTCGTGCTTGAAACTCTCTGTTAGTTAATCCTCCAGCCCTAAGCAAATCAGGGTATTTTGCCCCAATTCTCATTCTTGTAGGCTTTTCGGCATGGCAAACGTCCTCTCCTTTAATATGCGTCCGCAGATGTTGTTCAGGGTCTAATGGACAAACGTTAGCCGAGCATTTGCCAAAACTCGGGCATTCTCTATACGGTTTCATAAATTCTCCTTAATTAAACCCATATCTGTGTTAAATAGCCCTGCACATGGGCGCATAAAAGTAATTCTGCTATTCTGACATCATTAACCACACTAATTAAAACAAGGCGTGCTAAAATTTGTATAGTCATTTTCTCCTTTCAACTAATTAAACCCCACCGATGACATTGAAACGCAGTTATTGTTATATCTTTTTCTCTTAAAATATATCCTATCCTTATCGCCGGTTACTTCTACTATGGTTCCATTCCAATCTGGTGAGTTTATCCTGACCGTATATTCATCATCCGATACTTTCTCGATTGCGAATATACTGTCCTGTAAGGGCTGATAGACTACCTTCTCAACTATCTTTTCATCTTTATACACCGGCACCTCTTTTATCACTTCTTTTACGACCTCTTTTATTACCGGCACTTCTTTGATTATGACCTTCGGTGTAAACCTATCTATCGCTTTCGGGAGCAGGGTTACGGCTAAGCACACCACTACCCACAATATCAGAAATCTTTTCATTCGTTCCTCCGATTATTAGTGCCGGGTTAATTCCGTCCTTAGTAACGATGATCTTTGAGTTGTCCTTCAGAGACTTTTCCACCATCTCCATCCTGCGGAGCTCCTTAGCATTGCCGATAAAATACTTCTCAGCCGACTCATTGACGAGCTTTATAGCCTGCGCCTGACCTTCAGCCTTCAATATATCGGCTTGCTTTATCCCATCGGCTTCTTTGATTGCCGCGCGACGTTTACCATCCGCTTCAGTCTCAACTGCGGTGGCAAAGTCAATAGCGGCGTCTTTCTGGTTCTGCGCCTGTATAACCCTATTCATCGTTTCCTGGACTTCTTTAGGGGGCGTGATCTCTTTCAGCTCCACACGGACAACCTCGACTCCCCAGTTCTCAATTTCTCTGCGCATAACATCCGCAAGTTTTGTATTCAATTCGTTACGTTGGTTATTGACATCGACAAACTTCATGTCACCTATGACGTTACGGGCCGTAGTCTGGGCCAGAGCGATAATCTGATATTTGTAATCGTCCACCTGGTAATAAGACTTCTTGATGTTTTCTTCCTCATTTTTAACCTTAAAATATACCTGCAGGTCTACCCGGGCATTAAGATTATCCTTTGTGATGATATCCTGTGGCTCTACATCGGCTAACTGCTCAGTCATATTCCGATACCGCATGGTATCTATGATTGGGATTATCCAGTTGAAGCCGGAGCTTGCCATTCTGCTATACTTCCCCAATCTCTCCACAAGCCCCCTATGCGTGGGCCGGACGATCCTGATGCCTATTATAAAAACGAACAATGCTACGATATTTATTACTACGAGCGATAAAATGATCATACTACCCTCCTGTTAGTTGTTTTTTTACTACTCACCCCATTTAGTTGCCACCAACATCCCCCACACCGAAAACATCCCCCATGAGGCACACCAGAGGATTTGAGCTAGCCCTAACCCTTCATTATGGGATACCTGAACCCCTGCGATTTTATCCCAGAGCAGACCGACTACAAGCATTACAAATCCTATGAGTGTAGCGAAGTAACAAAATCCTTCTACCTCGTTAATCTTGAACTCTGCTATCCAATTTAACTTCATTTATTAAGCTCCTTTCCAATACAAACAAACAACTTTTCCAATAAAATTATTATGATACATATTACAACCGTTACATGGAGAAAATCTGCTACAGAATATTGATGTCCTGTAGGTATTAACATACTCGTAATTTTACCAATTCCCGTACCTACAAACCACCCACCACCAAAAGATACAATAATAAAACCAATTACACCTGTCGCCCCACTTGTTAATGCTATCCACCAACTAACCTTCTTCTCTACTTTCTTCATCTTACCCCCCTATTTTATTTCCACACTTCGGACAGTGTCCTTTAAAATACATCTCATTCTCCACATAGTTACACCGATTACAAATCATTATCTTCTGGGCGTTCTTTATTCTAGCGAGTAAATCACTCCTTTCTTTTTCCCTTGCGAAATAATTATCCATAAGGCTATTGGCGGTGAATAGGACTAGAATAAAAATTATTATCAGGGATATGTATCTCATTTGACTTCATGTCCA
>JAZDFP010000336.1:0-4060 GCA_043807745.1 Planctomycetota bacterium | reverse complement strand
CGCCAGGATTTTCTGGCCCGAACGCCAGTACATATACGGATAATCCTTTCCTGTCTCTTCACCGATAGCATTTAACGGCAGGAAATCCATAGGAATTACTAACAAGCCTAATTTCTTAAGTTTCTCAACCAGATTCAGGTTCAATCCGGTGTCATAACTATTATATGAGCGGCTGACAAGGACAACCGCAGGTTGAGAATCATTTGAGAGTATATACTGGTCAAGAATTTCTTTGCCGTGTTTTGTTTGCCAGTCGTCAAATTTCTGCTGTGTTTCAAAAGCCTTTTCAATTGCGAATTTCGGATTGCGAATTTTAGATTTCGATTCGCCATTCGCATTTCGCAATATTTCTTGTGCCATTTCCCTGAGGGTTTTCTCTATTTCCTTCCTCCCGCGGTCCATATAAAAGACCGGACGGATTATTTTAACTTTATATTTAGCATAATCTATGGCACTTTTGGTCGTGTCAGGTAATGCCTGGATATAAGGGCAATTATATGAGCGTTCAAAATGTCCGGTCAACGGCGGCATATTCACCTGGAATGGCAAAAACAGGTAATCAATGTCTTTGGTCAGAAGATTAATGATATGGCCGTGTGCGGTCTTAATTGGGAAACACGGTTCTGCCACAACATTTTCCACTCCTTTTTTTATAATAGAGCGGTTTGTTGCATCAGATAATACCACTTCAAATCCTAATGTAGAAAAGAAGGCATTCCAGAGCGGATATAGGTCATAAAAAACAGAGACACGGGGGATTCCAACCCGCCCCGCACATAACTTACTGTTTTGCTGAACAGGGTCGTAAGTTATGTGCGGTGCAAGTAACATCTTCTGCCGCTCTTTGAATAGATTGGGGATTTTTAATTTAGTGGATTTCTCCAGGCGGGATTCTTCCTCCTGAGTATTATCGTATTTGCCACAGCGTGAACCGTAAAAAAGTTCAGTAGTTCCAGAGTTCAATGGTTCAATAGTTACCTTTTGAACACTTGAACTTTTGAGCCCTTGAACTTTCGTAAAGTTAACCTGATGAATCTCGCAATTATTTGGGCAATCCGTGCATTCAAAAGAAGATGATTCATATTTTATATGTCGCAGGTCAAAACCCTTGAAACGGGAATTATAATTAGATATTTGTTTTTCTTCTTTGGCAAGAATAGCAACGCCAATCGCACCTAAGATATCATGATGTGGTGGAACGATAATCTTTTTGCCGACAATTAATTCAAAGGCGCTTTTGACGGCGCGATTGAATGCCACACCACCTTGGAAAAATATCCGCTCGCCTATCCGTCTTTTTTCCACCACTTTATTAAGATAGTTTTCAACAATGGAAAATGATAATCCAGCCATCAGGTCATCTTTAAGGACGCCTAACTGTTTGTAATAATTAAGTTGGGATTCCATAAAGACCGTGCAACGTTCTCCCAATGAACAGGGCGTTTTGGAACAAAAAGCACGTTGTGCGAATTCCTGGTCAATCTTAACCGCTAATTTTTCGGCTTGCTCTTCCAGAAATGAGCCGGTGCCGGCTGCGCAGACCTTATTCATCGTAAAATCAATAACCACGCCGTCTTTTAAGGAGATATATTTGGAATCCTGACCTCCGATTTCAAAGATAGTATCAACTTTGGGGTCCACTGCCGCCGAAGCACGGGCATGGCTGGTGATTTCATTCCTGATAACATCAGCACCGAAGAATTCGCCGGTAAGATAACGGCCTGAGCCGGTAGAACCGGCGCCCTTGATTATTATCCCGCCAAGGCGGGACAAATCCTGGCCGACCTCTAATAGTCCCTGCCGAACCGCTTCTATAGGTCTTCCAGCCGTCATCAAATAACGTCTGGCTAAGACATTGTTATCTTTATCAATTACCACCACATTGGTGGAAATAGAGCCGACATCAACGCCGAGATATGCCTCTACTTTTTCGGCCGTATTATTTAATTGGTAAGGTTCGGTCTGTATTTGATAGTTATCGCTTTGCAGAGGTGAAAGGGTTTTTAGGTCTAATTTCCTTTCAGCCAGATATTTTTCTAACTTACTGACGACATTCTTAAACTCTTTTTTCTCCGGGGTTTTTAATGCCAGAACCGCTCCAATTGCTCCCATCAACGCAAAATGGTCAGGCACAATAATATCCTTGTCTGATATTCCCAGAGTTTCCTTGAATGCCCTGACCATTCCCTGGTTAGCCGCCACTCCGCCCTGTAAGGCAATCGGTTTTTCCAGAACTATGCCTTTGGCGATATTACTCTTAAAATTACGCGCCATAGCAAAACACAGCCCGGCAATAATATCAGAAATAGAAGTGCCGACCTGCTGGAGATGTATCATATCGGTCTTGGCAAAGACGCTACAACGGGCGGCAACGGTTGCCGGATGCCCGGATTTCAGTGATTCCTTGCCCATATTTTCTATGGCAATACCCAATCGTGATGCCTGCTGGTCAAGGAATGAACCGGTGCCGGCTGCACAGGCTGTATTCGTAGCGAAATCAGTAATCCTGACATTACCTTTAGATGACGTATGTATTCGGATAATCTTGGCATCTTCGCCGCCGATTTCAATAATGGTTTTTACATCCGGATGAAATTTGCCTGTGCCGGTTGCCTGGGCAATGATTTCATTGGTGAAAACTGCGTCAATAATAGAGGCAAGCGTTTTGCCGCCTGTGCCTGTCGTGGCAATACATTTTATCTCTTCTAAATTGTGAGAGAGTTTTTTAAGAATAGCCAGAACTGTTTCAAATGGCTGGCCGTGTGTGCGAACATAATGCGACTCGACAATCTCCAAATTCTTATTAAGCACAATTACCTTTGCCGCAACAGAACCGACATCTATTCCTAAATACATATAATTATTTTTCCTGTTCCAAAGTTGCCTGGAATAACGGGTTTTTGATAATCTCTTTCTGGCACTTCAGACAGATATCAAACTTGAATATTTTATAAACCTCATCCTCTAATTCCTGCGGGTCTTTATCTTTCATCTGGTTAAGTAATCGTAATATTTCGTCATTGAAATTCTTTCTCAGGTCGTCGCGGGTAAGTTCCAAAGGGTCATAGGCTGATTTTATTTCTACGGTTACCTCATAACGCACGTCCTCGCCTATCAGTAAACCTTTACCGCAGCGGTCGCAGATAAAATGAAACATATAACGATTCTTTTATCTTAATAGAATAATCTTCTTATTAAATCAATATTTCTGAAAAGGACAAGAAAAATAGTAGCCACGAAGACACAAAGGCACTAAGAAGAAATTAACAGGTTGTTTTCTTCGTGTCTTGGTGTCTTTGTGGCAAATTAATATAATTTCCTATACAATCAAGGAAAATAGCCACAGATTACACGGATTAACACTAATTATCAATGATTCGGTTTATATCACATCTCCTAATATCTTCTTACGAATAATTTTCCGCACGCCTTCATCTGAAATATTTATGTCCCATTGTTCTTTAATCCAGCGAGCAATCTTTTGGTAACTCCAGCGCATCAGTGCCTCTTTTCCGTCACGCGGCCGTTTTAAGCGATGACTCATCACTAATATCTGACTGATTTGTTCATCGGTTAATTTATTCTTTGTAGCAGGCGTGTCATATAATCCGTCAATGCCTTTTTTCTGATAACGTCTGAACCAGCGATAGATGGTATGCGGGGAACGATTCAGCCACTTGGCAATCTTTTCCACGGTCCAGTGTTGTTCAGAAGACGCCCAGAGCGCATTAACCCGCTGGCTGGCACGGACATTCCTCCGGCGCACCATCTTTGCCATAAAATTACGTAATCTCTCCAATTCTTGCGGGCTTAATGAGATAAAAATCGGTTTTCTGGGCATAGTTTTTTACCCCGTTAGAGATAGCCCAGTGGGCGTAAATTCTATAATATAACCGGTATCTATTGACTTATGCGTTTATCAGTTAAAATCTCATCTTGCAATAATATTACAATCATCTCTAACGGGGTGAACCCTATTTTAAAGTGGACATTTCTGGTTGTTGCCAACTTCAATTATACACTTTCCCTCCAGAAAGTCAATTTGTGGTGGAAAAGAACT
>JAZDFP010000335.1:0-2247 GCA_043807745.1 Planctomycetota bacterium | reverse complement strand
TGAAGAGATGTATAATAATAGTGTGAAAAAGCCGTTAGTCATTATCCTTATTCTTTGCCTCATTATCCTGACTTTATTAGGTGTCCGTTACAGGATTCCCTTTCGTTGGCTGAAAAGTAAATCATTACCACCAGTTAGTGGATTAACCTTTCAAGCACAGGTAGAACATTCTATAGAAAAAGGGTTGCAATGGCTTTATTCCAAGCAATCACCTGACGGCGGGTGGCGTTCGGAGACTTATGGACTGACGAAGTCAGGACAATCAATGACACCGTTCACGCTATATGCAATGACCCAAATTACAAATCCCAAATCCCGATATCCAATTGATAAAGGAATAAAATTCCTGCTTGACCAGATAAACCCGGATGGTTCTGTGGGAACTCGCGGGATTCAGGATTATCCTACCTATTCTACTGCCTTATCCGTAATTGTCCTATCACGATTGAGAGCGAATAACTGGCAAGAGCAGGTTAAACCAATGGTGCGTTACCTTAAGAACCAGCAGTTAGTAGATGAATTAGGATGGAATACTGCTGACCCTGAATATGGTGGCTGGGGTAATGGCGGATGGATTACCAAACCATCCGAACCAATGCCGGAAATATTTAAGCAACTCGTAGTTGACCGGGTAGACCTTTCACATACGGTTTTTGTATTGGAAGCCCTGAACTCTGCCGGTTTAGCCAGGGATGATGAATCATTGAAGAAGGCACTGGTCTTTGTAGAGAAATGCCAGAATTACCCCGATGTCCATCGGGGTGACGGCGGATTTATCTTTGCACCCAATTCTATACTCGGTAATAAAGCCGGACCTTCCGGCAAGGATGAAAAAGGTATGGAATATTACCGTTCTTACGGCAGTATGACCGCAGACGGGGTTCGGGCGTTGTTGTTCTGCTGGTTAGACGCGGAACATCAACGCATTCAAGCAGGTATAAAATGGCTAATGGATAATTTCCGGGCAGACCAATGCCCCGGTTTTACCAACGACCCACAGCCGCCCTGGTCACAAGGGGTGGTTTTCTATTATTACTGGAGTTTTTCACGACTGCTTGATGATAAAATTTTACCATCATCACGGCATTCTATAGCAAAAGAGATTGCGGCAAAACTCATACAATTGCAAGCCGGTGATGGTTCGTGGAAAAATCCTATCGCACTGATGAAAGAAGATGACCCGTTAATCAGCACTAACTTGGCAATGATGACGTTGGATTATTGCCGGAGGTGTCTTAATAATGAAGATTAAATCATTACTGATACTGTTATTTGTTATTATGATAGCCGTTGGTGGCATAATTTACTATCTCCCGAAAACCGGTCAGGGCAAACCGTATGTTTTCCCCAAACTGCCGCCTAAAGAAGGAGTGATTGATATTGACTGGAACATTTTTAAGAAAGTTATAATATCGCCTGCCCGCCATATGGCAGGCGGGCCTGACGATAAGGTTTATCCGCCGGAGGTGAAGTCAATTGTCGGCAAACGTATTCGTATTCTCGGTGCGGCTTATTTATTGCAACACGGCATCGTCAATAATGAGATTCATTGTTTTGCTCTTATGCCGCCGGAGATGGCAGACTTGTCTGTACCGACACCTGAGCCAAAAATACAACAGACAATCACGGTTTATGTAGATTACCACATTAATCCTTTGCCAATCAAGGAGTATTTCTTCAGAATAGGGCAATCATTACCTGTGTTTTATGTAGAGGGGATATTTCAATTATCCAACGACAGTAACTTCGGCCTGTTTATCCTGACTGATTCACTTGTTACGCCGTTCACTATACAAAATTAAGAAGGTATCTGGGAACGGATGATAAACTTAAAGATTTTATCCTGGTCATCCCGCGTTATTTCCTTAAATCTTAATCCCAGTGTGCAGTAATGAGTTTTTTCATCAATCGCCTCTATCCAGGCAACCCGCGTAAGTGCTTTAATCGGTTCCTCCTCCGTAGGTAACATCATATTTACTCCGATAACCGTCTTTTGCATAAGTAAATCAGGAATCCAGCTGAATTCAGGCACCGGACCTTTGAGTAATATACCACCACCGCTGATATTGGAAGTAAATCCCCGATAAATTTCATCAAGACGATTGTCCTTTAAGTGAGTGCAGAGGAATTTATAGTGGATGGGTATTTCCAACTTTATACGAATAAACTCACGCCGTTCCTGTTCAAATGATTCTGCCATATTTATAGAACCTCCTTATCCCTCTGACGGGATCCCGTGAGGGATGA
>JAZDFP010000334.1:0-3691 GCA_043807745.1 Planctomycetota bacterium | reverse complement strand
CGTTTCTGGGAATTTTTTTAGCAAATTCTATAATATCTTCACCAAATTTTGCTGTTCGTTCCTCAAGGTCATATTTCGGTTTATTTTCTATCATAAAATTAGATATTTATTAGAAATTGGGAATTAGATATTAGAAATTTTATTGTTATTCCCCTATATCCCTGAAATATTTATAAAGGTTCTTGGGAGAGATGGTGGAATACGGCGGATGATTCGGGTCAACTACCGTAAATATTCTTCTTGCGGGAGTCGGGTCGGAGCCGTTGTCATCTTTTGCCCGAACTTCAAAGACATAAGTGCCTGCAGGTAAACTATTATCAAAAGATTTATAAGTGGCCCCAGTATCTGTTTCTGAATTACCAGAAAGCCCATGCAACTCCCAATCGTATCTATACGGTGGCATACCGCCTACTCCCGTCCATCTAAAGGTGGGAGAATTATCCGTGGTCTGTCCCGACGGACCGTAAGTAATAATAGTATTAGGGACTTCGGGAGAAACATACCAGACCCAGACGACTTCGTCCGATACCCTGCGACCGCAAGACATTCCTGTTGTTCCACCGCATTCAGCTCCATCCAAATCTTTTGCTTTCACTCGGAATAAATACCACTTGCCTACTGTTAAGTCGTCAAAAGAAACGGAGGTTGCTTCCGAAGTCCATGCTTCATCGTCTTTTAAATAATCGTATCCACCATCCATCCAATTACCTTCCACCGTTTCCCATTCTTGATTACCTTCATTCCAATCCCATGGTTCCAATCTCCATTTAAATTTGCACGGGGTCGTATCAAGTGCAACCCATCTAAGAGAAGCAAATTTATGCGGATACGGGTTGGAAGGATATTCTACAAGAATAACCTGGGGAATATCTGAATCGACCGGGATTTGATAACCATAAGTATCGCTTCCTATTTGGAATTTAACATGAGGAAGAGGTACTATCCAAGTATCGATATCAGCATGCGAATAGCCCATATTCGGCGCAATCCACATTTCTCTTGTATCGCCACTTTCTGTTTCAGTGGGCAATAACTTCTTGCTAACCGGCAAATAACCTTCGTCTAAAACCCTAAACTGAATAATATTCGTATCGCCGTCGGCAAACTTAACATTCTTTGCATACAACCATACAAAGTCGTCTTTCACGCCACCTGTTTTTAACTCTGCTCCTACGCTGTCAGATTGACTTTCATCATAAAGACGAACTTCGCAATCATACCATGTATCACTCCATACACGTTCGTCAACGGAAGGAGAGTCAACAGCAAGACTATACCTATATTGCGCTTTTAGCGATATCCCCGAACAATTATCAGAATCCTCCGCAAATTCCGTCGTAGCATTATGTCCTTTGTGTTCCAGTTCACCGGTTTCGAAAAGAGTTTCATTATTCCTGTCTTTTACTTTCACTCTGACTGTCACTTGTTTTTTGGGAATCCATAGCGAACTGTTGCCTACTATTTCCGTTTCTCCGCCGTCCCACTCTACCCAGACCTGGTCCCAATAATAGTTATCGGTTTGCAGATAAGAACTAATACTATTACTCCAATCTGTTTTTATATTATTATCTTCTGTCGCAGGCACAAGAACTTGCGTCCCGCAAACTCTGTATGAGCCGAGAGGTGTCTTATCAAGAGTAAAAGCGATAATGGGTGTATCGGTATCGGGAATAGCGCCGGAAGGATATGTATCTATTGCGCCGTCAAAATTTTTAACCGTCAACTGGACAAAATATGTTCTGTCGCCTAAATCAGTATCACTGTCCTCAATCTGCGAAAGGTCGGGGCAGTCATCTTCATCGGGACTACCATAATCTGTGCTATATCTACCCGTCGAATCGTTTTCTTTAGTATTAACGCTATTATCCCAATCTGTATATATCCATTGTCCCGGATAAACTTCGCGTCCGAAGTCAACCGTTAATTCAGCAGAATCCCATACAGGGTCTGATACAAAAGCACCGACATCATCACGCGTCCAAATTTTTATCTGATATGATTGTAGCGGCAAATAATCACCGTCTATATCTATATATTTCCACCTGAACTGCGGAGTAGCATCGTGAATAGGCGTATTAACGGGGAAATCCCTCCATCCGTCATCGTTATCATCTTCAGACGGGAATTTTTCTCCGGCTACATCATAAAATTCTCTTACTTGTAAACGCCAAGGATGCAGTCCCAATCCCAAATCCTCGCCTTTAAAAGCGGAAATATCCGAGGCAGAATTAAACCCGCCTACTCTTGCCAGTTCTTTATTGACTCTAATACCGCCCGATATGGATTGCGTAAGTTCCGGCTTAAATTTAATTTCAACATTGTCCGCACCAACAGGAGTAACACTTACTATTTCATAAACAGGTTTTATTTCGGAAGCAAAACTGCCGAAACTTATCTTAAGAGGTTGATATAAGTCTGTATCACGGGTTTCGGTATCCACTGAATCCAATTCTAAAATAACAGTATCCAAACCTACTTCGTCTACAATATATCCTGTATATCTATGCCCTTCGGGACCAAGTCGGACAACCTGCGCATTACCCTTATCAGACACCCAGCATTCGCCTGTAGAAGGGTCAATAGATACTGCATTAGGCGAATCAAATCCGTAAATTTTAGTATGGCGGTTGCCGTTTAGAGTGTAACCGTCCGAAACATCTTTATCCAATCGGACAATATATGAATCTGTTCCAATTTCACCTTCGCACGCAACCCAGCAATTTTCTGAAAGAGGGTCAGTAGCTACAGAAACAGGATTATCAAAACCTGTTATTATTTTATGATAAGAAGAATCGGTGTTCATGTCATATCCAGCTGTCTTTGGGATATTTACGCCGCCGATATCGCCATTTATCCAGACCACCGTATCACTACCGTCAGCTACCCAGCAAGCACCTGACTCGGAATTAACAACAGATACTGCAACTGGATTTGAGAACCCTGATATACGGGCAAGTTCCCTGCCAACAGGGACAGTGAATAATGATTGGATAACAGAAGTTTTAATTAATCGATTATTACCTGTATCAGTTAGATAAATGAATCCTGAAGAATCGTAATAAATACCAGAAGGACTATCAAACTGTCCTGGATCACCACTACCACTACCATACGAACCGTAAGTAGTGGCAGTAATCATATCAGTTCTAACTATTCGGCTATTACCTGTATCAGCTACATAAACGAATCCTGTAGCGTAAGAAATACCTTCCGGATTAATAAACTGTCCTACGCCACTACCATACGAACCGTAAGTAGCCCAGTCGGTACCATCTATCTTGGTCTTAACTATTCGGTTATTACCTGTATCAGCCACATAAATGTATCCTAAAGAATCGCAAGAAATACCAGAAGGATAGTGAAACTGTCCCTCCCCACTACCATCTGAACCGTAAGCAGTCCAGCCGGCGCCTCCCCACATGGTCTTAACTATTCGGTTATTACCTGTATCAGCTACATAAATGAATCCTGTTGAAGAATCGTAAGAAATACTAGAAGGATTAGAAAACTGTCCCACACCACTACCATACGAGCCGTAAGTAGTCCAGCCAGTGCCGTCCATCTTGGTCTTAACTATCCGATGACTCGGCTTATCAGCTATATACATGAATCCTGTTGAAGAATCGTAAGCAATAGAGTAAGGGCTATTAAACTGTCCTACATCACTACTCAGTGAGTTGTAAGCGCTCCA
>JAZDFP010000333.1:0-5350 GCA_043807745.1 Planctomycetota bacterium | reverse complement strand
ATTTATCATATTTCCTCCTTAATTATCGTTAGATATAATTATAACAATACCAAATAGATTGAATTTGTCAATGATAATTTTGGTGATTACTAACTAAATAAAATTTTCTTGAGGTACAGTAAAGTATAAATTTAACCACGAGGACATAAAGAAAAGAACCCATTGATTTCTTTTAGTGTCTTCGTGCCTTCGTGGTTAGAGATTTTTCTTTACTATTCCGCTTACTCCTACAAAATCGTAGGTTACCTTTAACGGAAATGACAATGTTCCCAATTCCCGAATAAATTCTCTTTTTATAATAGAGATATATTCAGAGGGAACGGCATCTGCAAACAGACCTTCTTCAAGAATAAAAATGTCATTATATACATCATCAGGGCTCGGATAATCACAGGCAATACTATCCTTCCAGATACGTGCATCGCCTAATTTTGCCTTCTCAAGCATCTTTCTAAATTCAGAAGCAGAAGCAGGTAATGTGCTTTTATACATCTTTAACGACCAGTCTTTATGTCCTTTGATTATCTTTTTTAGAATACTCAAAGGCAATTCCGGAGAACCGTCAAGATATGTAACTATGGAAAATTGTCCATTCGTTTTTAACAGATAACGGATATTAGTTAATAAAGAAAAGATATCCTGAGGCGGTTCGGGTACCCAGAGAAAAACTATTAAATCAAATGTTTTCTGCGGGAATAAAGACAGATGCATGGCTGATTGTCCCTTGAGATATATGATATTATTCTGCGGTTCAAAATGAGTGGAATCTTCTGAGCCATTGCTAATGAATATTTTCCATCCTGATTGATCAATGTAACTATTGAGAGTAGAGGTAAAAAATTCTGCGCCTTTGCCGACTATTAAAGCGCGGTATGATGGTTGCCTGATATCAGATGCTGTTTTAGACTTAAAAACCTTTAAATCCAATCTTGATAATATCTCTTGAGGCAGTTTTTTCGCCTTATCTAACCAACTTAACTGATAACTCAAATTATTTTAATCTAATAATATAAAACAATTGGGTGTCTGATTTAATATTATTTTTTCCTTGGGTGATGTTCGTTAAGTTCCATAAAGAAATTCAGTATCAGATTCTGCAAAGTAAATTCATCGGTCTGAGACCTCTGTTCTCCAAAATGACTCATTATATGCAAAACCCGTCCGCCGGGTTTATATGATAGCGTTTTATCATCAGTTACCACGTTTGTCTTATCTGAAACAGCCCAGGTTACTGCAACTGCTCCTTCAACTTTATCAGCCTTTGTAAGTTCAGGACTCATTATTAAAACGGTTACAACGATTGCCGTATCTTTTTTCTGAATTTTTATATCCGGACTCTGGTTATGAATATTCCATGTGCCATCAACATAAAAACTCCCTGCTTTTACAGACTTTGTTTCACCGGGTTTTTCTCCCGAAGGAGTCTGAGAAGAAACCAAAGGTGGCGTCTCAAAGACATATTTCAGATAGGGATGCAACAAGGCACCCGGAGCCGGTAATATCTTTACTTCTTTTTTTCCGATATATTTGGTATGCACGATAACCCCCTTAAATGCCCGTTCAATTATTTCCTCAATATTCAAATCCTCAGTAAAAAGATAACCGCCTGTCTCTACAAACTGCTTGATTTTTTTTATAGTCTTATCACTGAGTTTAGTATTATGCATCTGATGCGGGGGTTGTCCCGGACAAGGTGATGTTCGTATAGTTTCGCCTGGTTGTGTTGATGGTTTCAGTTTAGCATGTTCAGGGTCACAACAATGGTCGTAGAAGAAATTACAATTAAAAACAAGCGCCCATTTATCATCCAGAGAATAAGATTCCTTATCTAATTCTGATTTGCCAACCACAGCATGTGGAATACCCAATCTCTCCAGAATATCCTGTATTTTGTCATAGTTGCCGTCAAATCTCGGATTTTTATCACATTTGTCATTTCTTATCACAATCACTTTTTCTTTCTCCAATGTTTGCACACCCGTATTAGGACGATAACTTATTACACTTGTCAAAGTATCACTAATCAGTTTAGGATGAATAAGTTCTGAGGCATTTTTATTCTTGTTTTCCTCCCACCATTTTATCCATGCCCTGGGATAAATACCATGGTCAGCGCCAGTGATATCCTTCAGTGCACTAATCGTTCCGGTATTATCCGGCTTATCCGGGTTTAATTTATTCAGATAATTAATAAGCACTACTAAAGATTCTTTGACATAGATAGAACCCAATTGCCGGATGCATTCCAACTGCATTACATTAGTGCCTTTTTCTAATATAATACCAAGCAGAGGAACAACGGTTTCAGAAGGATTAGATTTCATCGCCGCGAGTAAATCGTTACCCAAGTCTTTATTTTGATTATTCAGAATAAAGATAGCTGTTTTAGAAATGACATCTTTATTGGTAAGGCGACCAATACCACGTAAAATCTCCCAATATGCCTCTATATCTGGAGGTGTTTCTAATAAGCCTAATGACTCGGTTAAAGAACTGAATGCTTTCTCGTCATTTTGTTGAACTAATTCCTCAACTGCTTTTTTAATTGCCTGGTTATCTTTTTGCTTGACACCTGTCTTAAGGTCTTGAGAAGAGTTACCAGCTATTATGGTAATGCTAAAAACAACAAGAAGAAATATTGTAGTTATTGTCAGAACTATCAATGTTTTTCTCATATTATTTTAATCTAATGCTTCGGACAGTGAGTCCTTCCCTTGACCCCAAGGAGTCTCTGGACGAGAGCCCCGAAGGGCAGGACGAACCAGTTAGGTGTCTGCTTTAATATTATTTTTTCTTTGGAGGGTGTGCGTTAAGTTCCATAAAGAAATTCAGAATCAGATTCTGTAAAGCAAATTCATCCATCTTGGACTTCTGTTTACCAAAATGGCTCATCACATGTAAAACCCGTCCGCCAGGTGCATATGAAGGTCCTGTACCACCGCTGGTCATAACCAGTTTTTCCGAAGAATAACCCCAGGTTACCGCCACCGCTCCCTCATTTTTGTTAATCTTAGCCAGTTGGGAACTTACTATTAAAACGGTTACCATATCTTTTTTTATGATTCTTATATCCGGACTCTCATCATCAATCTTCCAAATGGTATCCACACAAAATTCTCCCGGCTTTACAGAGATTGTTCCGCCTGATTTTTCTTCTGATGAAGGTTGCGGGTCATTTGATGGAGGCGCCTCAAAAACATATTTTAGATAGGGATGTAAGGTAGCACCTGGAGCCGGGAATATTTTTACTTCTTGCTCAGGAAGAAATTTGGTATGCGCAATAATTCCAGGAAATGCCCGTTCAATTATTTCTTCAATATTCAAGTCTTCAGTAAAAAGATAACCGCCGGTTTCTACAAACCGCTTAATTTTTTGGATGGTCTTATCACTAAGTTTAGTATTGTGAACTTGATGCGCACCCGCCCCCTCACAATCCATAGCCCTTTCTGTCGTCGCACTCTTCTTATTAGAAGGTTTATGGCCAGGAGTACAACAATGGTCTTTCCAGAAATTACAATTAAAAACAATTATCCACTTATCATCCAGAGAATAAGATTCCTTATCTAATTCTGATTTGCCGATAGGAGTATACTGAATATTTAGTTTGGTCAGAATATCTTCTATTTTGTCATAGTTCTTATCCCAGGGTCCCTTATCGCACCTATCATTTCGCACCACAAGCACTTTTTCCTTAGTCAATGTTTCTATACCTTTCATATCACGATAATTGCCTACATTATCAATATGACCAATTTCTTTAGGATGAATAAGTTCTTTGATATCTTTATTTTTATTCTCATCCCACCACTGTATCCAAGATTCGGGATAAGTACCACGGTCAACATTGGTAATATTTTTTATAAAATAAATAACATCTTTTATTGATTCTTTATTGTCCGGTTTCAGTGTCTTAAGAAAATTAAAGAGCGCCTCTAATGATTCCTTGGTAGAAATGGAACCCAATTGATAGATAGCCTCTTTTTGCATTTGAGAAGTGCCTTTTTCTAATATGCTATTAAGCAGAGAAACTGCATCGGAAGAAGGATTACCTTTAAATGCTTTAAGTAAATCCCTGCCAATTTCTTTATTTTTATTGTTCAAAATAAAGGTCGTGATTTTGGCAATAACATCTTTATTAGTAAAACGAGCAATACCTGATACGATTAGCCAGTATGCTTCGGGTTCAGAAGAGACTTTTAATGACCCCAATACGCTAACCAATTCATTGTATGATTTATCATCATTTTTGCTAACCAATTCATCTACAGCTTTTTTAATTATAGCGCCTTTTTTTTGTTCAATACCATTTTGCAGGTCTTGCGAAGGGTTCCCTGCTCCATAGACAACAATAAAAACAGCCAAAACTATTATTGACATTAATAATACTTTTTTCATATTTCATCTCCTTCTCATTTTTATTTGGTCAATATGTGATCGTCATTTCTACTGTATATACATACAGTATGAGACACTAAAAGTCAAGGTTTTTTTAACTATTTATAGTTATAAGGACGTATTTCCCCCCTATATTAAGAATGTTTGAAACCCTTCAAATACTGCATCAGGTTTAGAAAAATTTCCTTTATGAGAGGCAGGAATTTATTCTTTCCAGAACCCGTTCTTTGCCGAGTAGTTCCATAATCTCAAATATGCCGGGGCTAACAGTTGTGCCGGTCAACGCTACGCGGATAGGTTGAGCAACACCTTGAAATTTCAGGGCGCGGCTATCGGCAATCTTACGTAAAATAGGTTCTAATGATGTCAAATTAAATTCCGGAATATGTGCAATCTCATCACGTACCATCTCTAAAACTGCTTTCCCATCAATCGTATTAACAAATTTGTCTTTGGCATCAGATTGATAAATTATTTTATCGGCGAAGAAGAATTTTGTTACCTCTGCAATCTCTGAGATTACTTTTATTCGTTCCCTGTAAAAGTAAACCAGTTGAGATATTTTTTCTTCAGGATATTTCATTAGGTCGTAACCGGCCTGTAATAAATACGGTTTGGCTAAAAGATATAATTTATCGGCTGAAAGATGTTTGATATAATGACTATTCATCCAGGTAAGTTTCTTGAGATTAAACTGTGCCGGTTTATCCTTAACGCGTTCAATAGTAAACCGGCTGATAATTTCTTCCTTGCTCATTATTTCAGTATCATCACCGGGCGACCAGCCCAAAAGACTTAAGAAATTAAACATTGCTTCAGGCAGATAACCGATATCACGATATTCGCCGACCGATGTATGTCCATGCCGTTTACTCAGACGAGAACCATCTTCACCCATTATCAAAGGAATATGGGCAAATCGAGGAATCGGCTTGCCAAGTGCTTCATATAGAAC